>JBFEKK010000271.1:0-1508 GCA_041552675.1 Sulfurovum sp. | reverse complement strand
ACCTCATCGCCCTCATTTGCAAGACGTTCAAAACCTTTTCCCTCAAGTGCCACAGTCTCTAAACCGATGTGAACCATCACCTCTAGGTCCTTTGAACTCTTAATACTATACGCATGATTTGTCGAAAATATTTTTGTGATCTTACCGTCTATAGGTGCAGTAAAAATATCTGACATAGGTATAATCGCGACACCATCCCCCACAAGTTTTTGTGAAAATACATCATCATTCACACTTTCAAGTGCTACGACCTGTCCATCTACAGGTGACTTGATCTCTCTTACTTTGCGTTTTAAAAATCCGAACATCTATTTACCTTCTATACTTTACTTCACCATTCACTATGGTTGATATGATACTAAAATTTTCATCAAAAATGACTATATCCGCATCATAGCCTTCTCGTAGTTCACCTTTAGTCATACCTAGTTTGGCCGCAGGTATTTTTGTCACAGAATTGACAATCTCAACAAGATCCATAGACGTATATTTCCTCATATTTGACAATGCGTCATTCATCTTCAGTACAGAACCTGCAAGCGTACCGTCTTCTAATACTGCCTTGCCTTCATTTACCTCAACACTCCTGCCACCCAAATCATAGGTTCCACATTTCATACATCCTGCCCGCATAGCGTCTGTGATAAGTATGAGCTTCTCTTTTTTGACTTTCTGTACCAGTTCAAGCGTAGTCGGGTGTGTATGTACCAGGTCTGCGATAATATCACAGGTCACATCAGAGTCAAATACTGCACCTACTATACCAGGTTTTCTATGATGATAAGGGTTCATGGCATTAAAGAGATGTGTCACGTGAGAGATGCCCCAGGCAAAACTCTCTTGACTCTCTTCATAACTTGCATCAGAATGCCCAATACTTAGGATGACATGAGGATACTCTTTTGTCAATTGCTTTACAAAATGCTCGCTACCTTCTATTTCAGGTGCCAGTGTGATCATTTTTACTTCATTCATATAGTTTTCTATCAGTGCCATATTCGGTGATTGAACATATACTTTATCTTGTGCACCATGCTTATCTGCATTGATAAAAGGACCTTCAAGATGAATGCCAAGCACATTCGCACCGCTGACCTTGTCAGCATGCAGTTGTATGTTTTGTAAAGCCTTGTCAATCGCTTCACTTGACATCGTCATAGTCGTAGCCAAAAAAGAAGTGGTCCCTGTTTGAAGAAGGGTTGAAGAGATTGTTTCCAAAGTATCAGGTGTGGCATCCATTACATCTGCACCGCCACTACCATGTATATGCAGATCAATAAACCCTGCACTAACATAAGCACCATTGGCATCAATCGTTTCAATATCTGTAAGATCTATCTCCTCTACGATATTGACAATCTTGTGATCAAACAAAAGCACGTTATCTTCAATGATCTTATCATCTATAAATATCTTTGCATTGAGGATAGCTTTCATTTTGTTCTTTTACCTAACCTTATTTTATTGTACAGTGATCACTTTGGATTCAGTGCGAAAAACAAACAGTT
>JBFEKK010000270.1:0-1522 GCA_041552675.1 Sulfurovum sp. | reverse complement strand
TCTGGACAGTTATAGGTTAAACTCAACATATATTTTTTGCCTTGCATCAGTCCTCCACTACCATATTTTTTAGAAGGATCTTCTCTGCTTCTTCCGTCATTGACAAAGGTTACGGTATTGATACCTCCAGAGAAGATTTCATCGATATATTTTTTAGTGATCCAAGGCACCCCCATCCAAAAAATAGGAGACTGAAATACAATATAATCCGCCCAAGCAAGTTTATCAAGCTCATCTTGAACACTATATTCGCTTTCCACAACACTGTGTTGGACATTGAATCCATGTTCAGAAAAAAAATCACTGGCCGTATCTATAAACAGTTTAGTTAACTTTCCTTCTGCGATCTGCTCATATCTTTGATGTCCGTTGATAATAAGTACATTTTTCATCGTTCTTTCCTTTTACTTTTGGGTAAAATTTTTCATCATCTCTTGCATTTGCTGTATTTGTTCAGGGGTCAGCTGAGGCATTTGTGATGGAGTATCGTTATTGTTGTCTTGTATGACCTTGATCGGGAAATCAGGCAATTTAAGATCTTCATCAGAAACAGAAATATTGAATTGTATGTTGGTAGCTTCTGTTGTATGTGTTCTTCCCATAATTCTGACTTTAGATTTGAGTATGATGCCTTTGTATAACCAAAGTTTCATATGCTTTGCCTCCCATACTTCACAGAGATTACCCAGTATACTCTCTTCACCTGTTTTTGTGCCGCCCATGGAAAGCATCATCTCTTTCGCACTTTTAGCAAGGTCTTTATACTCAGATGCTACTAACATTGTATGATCATACTGATGAATGATCTTTTGTTCATAGTCCACTATATACACTTTGTCATTATCGATCTTTGTGGTTTGATGTGTATACTCTTCTCTACCCATAATGACAGACTTACTTGTTTCGTCATGTAGCTCTACTTCTCCCCATTCTTTGAAAAGTGTTTTGCTTTTTCCGTCTATCTGGGTTTGTATACCCATCATATTACCACCGCCACTGATCGTATATTCAATGATGCCTGATTTGATCTCATAACGTTTTGTTTCTGCATGAAGAGTGTTTGTAGCCAAAATAAGTGCAAATAATACACCCCATATTTTCATCTGCTTCATCGTATCTCCTTTTTATAATTATAACTTATTCTGTCACACTTTTTTAACAAAAATAAAATATACTAATATAGACCTGTCTCAGGAAGTTATCAAACAGAATATCTTTGAGCAGAAAAGTATTTTTATCTGTGTTTTACCTCTCTCTCATGATGATTGGTTACAATGGCGGAATGAAGAAAAAGAAATTAGTTATTATCGGGGCAGGGCTGAGTGGACTATATAGTGCTGTGTTGCTTCAAGATACGTATGACGTGACGATCATAGAAGCACGTAACCGTACAGGTGGACGGATCATGGAGATAGATGGACATGATATGGGGCCATCTTGGATTTGGCCACATCAAAAAAACATTTTAAAGCTCATAGAGACATTAGACTTGGAAATTTTTTCACAATATACAGAGGGACTT
>JBFEKK010000269.1:0-1536 GCA_041552675.1 Sulfurovum sp. | reverse complement strand
TAAATGAAAGATTCTCAAATGTTTGAAGCTTATTGAAGTCTGCACATATTTTTTTGATCTTCTTTGAAGAAGGATGTATCTCTAACATCTCTGGAGAAGAATCCAGTGCAAGAAGCTGATCAAAGGAAAGATCATGTTTTTCTAGGTTCTTATAGACTTCTCCACTGCCACAGCCAATATCTATAAGCGTTGTATAATGTGAGGGAGGAAGTTGTTCTACCAATGCTTTGGCAACCTCTGCCTGAATAACATTATAGGTATCATACTCATGTGCAAAACGAGAAAACTCTTGAATAACATTAGACACGGCTTCTCTCCTTTTCCACGAAATGATAGTCTTCATCACCATTTCAAACTTTTTTGGGTATAATCGCCGAAATTATACCCAAATTTCAATGGGCTATCCAATAACATAAAGAGGCATAGATGACATCAACACTTTTAATCGTACAAATCGTACTTGCAATAGCTATCACCATTGCAGTACTTCTGCAAAAAAGTTCAAGCATAGGTCTTGGCGCATACAGTGGAAGCAATGAATCTGTATTTGGAGCAAAAGGACCAACTGGTTTTCTTGCAAAACTTACTTTTACACTTGCCTTTGCATTTATCGTAAATACTTTAGCATTGGGATACCTGTACACTACGGAAAATACTTCATCTGTTGCAGACAGTATCGTGCCTGTAAACAATGCCGCTGTACCGGCTGCACCAGCAACAGCAGGAAATACTACACCTTCAGCACCAGCTGCACCAACTGCTAACTAGCCTTATATAAAGAAGTTTTCCTTCTTTATATATTCCTCTCAAAATACTATCTAAATACATAACAAGGTAAAAAAGGGTAAAATTTCCCTAAATAATAGCTGAACCTTCTGATGACATCCTAGGTATTTATCAGAAGATTAAATAAGGAGATAGTTATGGTAAATGAGATTTTTGAACACACAAAAGAAAATATGCAAAAGGGTATTGAAGCCCTTAAAAGAGACTTTTCCACACTTAGAACAGGAAAAGTAACTACGGGTATCGTAGATAACATTAAAGTGGACTACTATGGGACAATGACCGCATTAAACCAAGTAGGAAGTGTTATTGCTACAGATGCGACAACGATCAGTATTACGCCTTGGGAAAAAAATCTTCTCCCTGTGATCGAAAAAGCGATCCAAGAAGCAAACATTGGCGTGAATCCAAACAATGATGGAGACTTCATCAAACTCTTTTTCCCACCAATGACAAGCGAACAGAGACAAGAGATCGTTAAGCAAGCCAAAGGTATGGTTGAACATGCAAAAATTGCTATCAGAAATGTAAGAAAAGATGGTAATGACAAGATCAAAAAACTTGAGAAAGACAAAGAGATAAGTGAAGATGAATCTAAAAAAGCTCAAGATCAAATCCAAAAGATCACAGATGAATTCATTGCAAAAGTAGATGAGACATTCAAAGCTAAAGAAGCTGATATCCTTAAGGTTTAAATATGCACAAATCCTATGATGTAGAAAAAGCATATAAAGAGGCAAATGCTCTGCT
>JBFEKK010000268.1:0-1574 GCA_041552675.1 Sulfurovum sp. | reverse complement strand
TTCAAACTCTTTTTCTTTCATCCCTCTGCTTGTAAGTGCAGGAGAACCGATACGTACACCTGAAGTCACAAATGGACTTCTTGTCTCACCAGGGACAGTGTTTTTGTTTACGGTGATACCTGCTGCACCAAGCGCAGCATCCGCATCTTTACCAGAGAAGTCTTTGTCGAGGAATGAAACCAGTACAAGGTGGTTGTCTGTACCGCCAGAGACAACATCGTAGCCTCTTGCAATAAGTACTTCCGCAAGTTTAGAAGCATTTGCTTTTACCTGTTTTGCATAGACTTTCCACTCATCACTGAGGTTGTGCTTGAATCCAACCGCTTTTGCAGCGATCACATGTACAAGCGGCCCACCTTGAAGTCCAGGAAAGATAGCTGAATTGATCTTTTTCGCTATATCCTCATCATTTGTCATGATCATACCACCACGAGGTCCAGCAAGTGTTTTATGTGTAGTCGTTGTGACTACATCCGCATATGGGAATGGACTAGGGTGTTCACCTGCACATACCAAACCTGCAATGTGAGCGATATCTGCAAAAAGGATAGCTCCCACTTCATCAGCGATCTCTCTAAATTTCTTAAAGTCTATCTCTCTTGCATAAGCAGAAGCACCACATACAATGATCTTAGGTTGTACGATCTTAGCGATCTCAAGTACTCTGTCATAATTGATACGACCATCAAGCTCTACTCCGTAAGTGAAAGACGAGTAGTTTTTACCAGAAAAACTTGGCTTGGAACCATGTGTCAAGTGACCACCGTGGCTTAAGTCCATTCCGAGTATCTTCTCTCCGGCTTTAAGAAGTGCTGCATAGACAGCTCCATTTGCCTGCGAACCTGAATGCGGTTGAACATTCGCATAGTTACAGTCAAAAAGCTCACACGCTCTGTCAATGGCAAGTTGTTCTACTATATCAGCAAATTCACATCCACCATAATATCTTTTGTATGGGTATCCTTCAGCATACTTGTTTGTAAAAACAGAACCCATCGCTTCCATAACAGCAGGAATAGTAAAATTCTCACTGGCAATCATCTCTAAGTGATCCGTTTGTCTTTCTCTCTCATTCTCGATCGCTTCAAAAATCTCTGGGTCAAATGTTTCTATGGCATAACTCATAAGGTATCCTTTGTTAGGTTTATTAGTGGATTTATATCCAAATTTTACTTTTGCTTCTCTTGAACTCTTTGTTTACAAGCAGCTACATCTATACAGAACATACCTTTGCCTTTTTTGGCAGGTTTAAGTTCATCTATATTTTCGTTACCACATTTTTTACATTTATTCTCAACTGCACAGATAGGTGCAAGTTCTTCTCTTGGGACTTCCGGTTTCATAGCAGGGAATAAAAGTACATCACGGATACTGTGTTGGTTTGTCAGCATCATCACAAGTCTGTCTATACCGATACCCTCACCAGCTGTTGGTGTCATACCGTAGCTCAGTGCCTTCACATAGTCAGTATCCATATGCATTGCCTCATCATCACCTGTGGCTTCTTTAGCATCCACTTGTCCCTTAAATCTCTCATACTGATCGATAGGGTCATTAAGCTCAGAGAAACCATT
>JBFEKK010000267.1:0-1575 GCA_041552675.1 Sulfurovum sp. | reverse complement strand
TGTACTTCTTATTGCGCCACCCTTTGTTTCTATTTCTCTAAATGTGAAAAGACCTTTACTTGTCAGTTTTATTTTTGGATGGTTTTTTAGTATTGGTGCCATTGTCATATCTTATTTTTATGATTTACCAACAGGTTATAGTATTGTCTTTATGGGTGCACTTCTCACTGTTGCTATAGTTACAATAGCATCCAAAAGCGAGCAGAGGGAATGATCCGTATGATCATTCTCTTTAGCTGAAGCGGTACATTGTTCTAAGTTGTCTAGCATAGGTCTGTATTGGATTGTGAAGAAATACTAGACTTCTTGCTTTTCATGCTTCATCTCTTTCCCACTTTTAAAACTCATATATAGGAATATTTTGAATTATTGTACATTTATTTCGCTACAATACATAAAAATAAACACATGGAAAACACAATGACATCAGCAGAAAAACTCAAAAACCTTTTAGAACTTGAGATTATTCCAGATTTGGAAGTAGCCATTGACGAACTTTTTGCAGCCATAGACAAAGCAAAGTCTGCTTCAAAAGAACAAAAAGAAGACTTAGAAGAAATGAGAGAGATGCGTACGGAATGTTTCGCTATCATTGAAGAACTTGCACGTGACGAGCTTGAAGAGGATGAGATAGAAGAACTTCTTGCTGAACTCGTAGAGATGAAAACAGAGGAGTAGTCTCCTCTCCCTCCACACTTCTTTTTCCCCGCTTTCTTTTTTATTGTCTTTCAGTATCCAAATTAAGACTTTTTTTATCTAACTTATACTATAGTTCGAAATCAACCTCTCGGGGCGCTAATACCTTTTAACAAGGGTATGGGCTGAGATAGCATAAAAATGCTTGTCCCGCTGAACTTGAACTGGTTAGAACCAGCGTAAGGAAGAGAATTGTGACTAATTATGTAAATTTTTAAAACTTAGAATTTATCTGCTTTTTTACTCCTCTTCCCATAAATTTAATCGATAATTAAAAGGGAATACAATGACAAAACCATACAAAGATACATTAACAACTTCAAATGAGTTGCTTACTCGTGATCCGTTTCCGGCTTCACAGAAAGTATATTTACAGGGTGAAATACATAAAGATATAAGAGTACCAGTGCGTGAGATCACTTTAGGTGATGAATCAAAACTCAGAGTCTACGATACATCTGGTCCATATACAGACCCAAGTGTTGATATTGATGTAGGTGAAGGAATCCCTGCTATTCGTAAAGAGTGGATAGTAGGGCGTGGTGATGTAGAAGAGTATGAAGGACGTATTATGGCGCCTGAAGACAATGGTTACAGCACTGATGAACAACTTGACTTTGTAACAGCAGGAGCAAAAGGGCTTGTACGTACACCGCTTCGTGCTAAAAAAGGGAAAAATGTTTCTCAACTCTGGTATGCAAGACAAGGAATCATTACGCCAGAGATGGAGTTCATTGCAATTCGTGAAAACCAAGATAGAGCGATGAATGAAATGTACCTTCAAGATGAAGAGAGAGAAGCAAGACTTAAAGGTGAAAATTTTGGTGCAAACCTGCCAGAGGTGATCACACCTGAGTTTGTACGTCAAGAAGTAGCAGC
>JBFEKK010000266.1:0-1586 GCA_041552675.1 Sulfurovum sp. | reverse complement strand
CTCTGCTTTAGAAAGTTCAAAATACTCACTGGCATCATGCACTGCATCATAGGCATTGTTATAGGTAGCCAAGATACGTTCAGCTTTGGTTTTTTCCTGAGAGATCTTTCCTGCTTTGGTCGCATCGTTCCAAAAATCAGGATCTTGCTGCATCTCTTCTATCTCTTTTAGTCTCTCTTGCAAGAGATCTGGTTTTACAATATTTTTAATATTGTCCATTTTAATAGTAAGTGATTTGAGTAATTCGCTGTATTCGTATGCATCCATAGTAAAAACCTAGTGTAATTTTGATATGATTTTATCAAAATATAGCGAAATATGAGGTTAGAGATGGTTATCGTTCGGACAATAGAGGCTTTACAGGAAGTAAAAAATGCATTATCGGGTTCTATAGGTTTTGTTCCTACAATGGGAGCATTGCATCATGGACATCTCTCACTCATACAGCAAGCAAAAAAAGAGAATGATCATCTCATCGTTTCTATTTTTGTCAACCCTACACAGTTTTTGGAAGGGGAAGACTTAGATGCGTATCCCCGTAAAGAGGAAGCGGATACAAAGATATGCCAATTGGCAGGCGTAGATATACTTTTTATGCCAACGATCGATGCTATGTATGAAAAGGATGAACTGAGTATAGGGGCACCTGCTATTCGTGGGTACATTTTAGAAGGAGAAAAGCGTCCAGGTCATTTTGACGGTATGCTTCAAGTAGTCATGAAGCTACTCAATCTCAGTGGTGCAACGAATGCTTACTTTGGGAAAAAAGATGCACAACAGTTAGCGCTCATCACACAGATGGTCAAAAATTATTTTATGGATGTGAATATCATTCCTTGTGAAATTATACGAGATGAGAATGGTTTGGCTTTAAGTAGCCGTAATGTTTACTTACAAGGGGAAGAAAAAACGCGTGCACTCTCTCTTGCCCGTTCACTCAAACGTGCAACCAAAATGGTAATGGCAGGCGAACTCAATGTTGAAGTGATCAAAAAAGAGATGTTGATCGTACTTGAAGAGACGGATCAGGTTGAGTATGTGGCGATTGTCGATAGAGAATTTAAAGCACTTGACACTGTAGAGATAGGGAATACGATCATTCTCGTTGCAGCATGGGTAGGCAAGCCTAGATTGATCGATAATTTGTGGATCTAAAACAGATCTTCAAAAAGTTCTTTTGTTGATTTCTCTTTCGCAGGCTTTATGTTGACTGGTTTAGGTTCAGGCTTTGGTTCAAGTTTAAAAAGTTCTTTTACGGAAGGTTGAGGTTTGACATCCGGCGCTACAGTCACTTTTTTCTCTTCTGTTTTGTGTTCTACTATGGGTTTAGGCGGTGTTTTCGGTTCTACTTTGATCTCCGGGCTGGCAACTTCCAGCCCGCCTTCAGGTTTCAGATAATCCAACTCTACAAGTATGTCCAGTATTCTTCTAAATGTAGGTACTGCTGATTGTGATGCAAAGTATTTATAGGGTTTTTTAGCACGTATTACCAACGCACCGATCGTATATTTATGACCTTCTTTGTCGTTGGCAAAACCATAAAAGCTGCTGTGGTACTCTCTCACATAACGACCATGTTTAGCAAT
>JBFEKK010000265.1:0-1594 GCA_041552675.1 Sulfurovum sp. | reverse complement strand
TTCTCTTCTAGAGAGCGCATATAAGTTATTGTATTGTTTGCCATAACACCTTCTCTTTCATGCACTTCACCGCAGTTTGCGCATTGTTTCCATACACCATTCCAAGAAAGATTGGTATTGTTACATTTTCTACAGGCACTCATGATGCTTCCTTTACACTTTTTATTAAGACAAAATTGCCTAGCTGAAGCATTTCATGCTGATCCGCTAAGCTTCCGATTCACATATAGATTTTATTCAGTAGAAGGGTGATGAGGGGTATACACCCCTTATCAAGAAGAGAACTACCTATTAAGAAGGTCGTCTCGCTCCTTTGTATCTGTTGCTATAAAAATTTTTATCAAGACTTGTGATCACGACCTTTTTCTTTGCAGATGAAGCATGAATGAACTTATTATCCCCAAGATAAATCCCTACATGATTCACATACCCTTTACGTTTTTTAGAAGTATCAAAGAAGATAAGGTCTCCCTTTTTCAACTCACTTCTTTTCACATATTTCCCAAATTTTGACTGCCTGAGTGAAGTACGTGGAATATCGATACCTATATTTTTATAGACAAATTTTGTAAAACTAGAACAGTCATATGTATTTTTATTACCACTTGCTCCCCATACGTATTTTTTCCCTAATTTTGTTTTTGCCAATGAAGTGATTCTCTGACATTTATCAGAGTCTTTGTCTGTCTTGCTCTTAAAAATATCAGTGAAAGAAAACGTTTTAGGTTTTTCTCTCTTCTCTTTCTCTAAACTAATCGTATCCAGGTCAGAAAGGGATGCAACTAACTTTTTGTTTGAAGCTGATTTCTTTACTTTCGCATACGTATTCGTCTTGTTATTTTGAGGGATATGTAATACCTTTCCAACTTTAAGTATTTGACTTTTTCTAAGTGCATTGGCTTTTCTTATTTTTGTCACAGAGGTATGATGTTTACGTGCTATGGCAGAAAGAGTATCTCCTTTTTTTGTCACATATTTCGTCGGCTTTTCAGACGTTTTAGTATAAGGTACATATGCATTTGTTGGTACTTTCAATACCTTTCCTACCCTAAGGATATCTCCTTTTTTAAGTCCATTGATTTTTCTTACTTTTGAAATTGTTGTATGATGTTTATGTGCGATAGAAGAAAGAGTATCCCCTTTTTTAATTGTATGCTTGACCATAGGTTTAGCTGTGTGTGTAGAGGCTGTGGCTGTCATCGTGCTGAGAGATAAGGCAAGTAATAACGCATAAAGTTTTTTCAATGAATTCTCCTACATAATTAAATTATACGTACAAATTATAAAAATCCATACTCATGAAATATTTGATCAATTGTACCTACCTATGATTAATCAAAAATAAACATGCTTTTAAATCTCACTTAACCTATGACCTATCCTTTCACCTGCAGAACAACATGTTTACCTCATACTATGAACTCTTTTTCAATTCTCCTACAATGTAATCGGCTACTCTAAATGCATTGGCATAAATAGTCCAAGTATACGCTACAGAACCCCCTGTGGGCATAAAACTAGCATCAGCTACAAAAAGGTTCTTTACATCATGAGATCGACAATATTTGTTAAGTACTGATGTTTTAGGGTCATT
>JBFEKK010000264.1:0-1614 GCA_041552675.1 Sulfurovum sp. | reverse complement strand
AGATGTACAGATCGCTGAAGCAGACGTTGATGCAAAAATAGCAGCAATCGCAGCACAAAACAATCTTACTATCCCTAAAATGCAAAAGATCTTGAAAGAACAGGGTACCACATGGAATAACTATCGATCCAGTGTCAAAGAGGCGATGAAAAAAGAAAAGTTCTTTCAGGAAAATGTAGTCAGCACTATCCCCGCTCCAAGTGAAGATGAACTAAAGCTTTTTTACAGAAATCACCAAGATGAATTTACCATCCCTGCTTCTGTCAATCTGATTGAATACTCAGCTCCATCTGAAGAGAGCATGAAGAAATTTCTTCAAACAAAAAACGAAAAAGGCGTAAAAAGTCGCCCTGTAACAAAATCAACCAAGGATCTGAATCCTGCCTTACTTGGTAGTATTTTACAAACGCAAGATGGTTCATTTACACGCCCTTTTAATGCAGGAGACCGATATATAAGCTATAAGGTTCTGTCCAAGAAAGGCAAGGTAACCATGCCTTTTGAAGCAGCCCAAGGTGCCGTTACCGCAAAGTGGAGACAACAACAGCAAAGTAAAGCGCTTAAAGACTATTTTGAAAAGATCAAAACAAACGCTGATATACAAGTACTCAGATAAAATATTATTTATAAACGAAGGAAAAACATGGGACTAAAATCCGATAAATGGATACGCGAAAAATCACTGAATGAAGCAATGATAACCCCTTTTTGTGAAGGACTGGTGGGAGAAGGAGTAGTCAGTTACGGGCTGAGCTCATACGGCTACGACATTCGTGTCACGGATGAATTTAAGATCTTTACGAACATCAATGCTGAAGTGGTCGATCCAAAAGACTTTAATGAAAACAATGTAGTGGACTTTAAAGGGGATGTATGTATCGTACCCCCTAACTCTTTTGCACTCGCAAGAACCGTAGAGTACTTTAAGATGCCAAGTGATACTTTAGCGATCTGTTTAGGGAAAAGTACCTATGCACGTTGTGGTATCATCGTCAATGTAACACCATTCGAGCCTGGTTTTGAAGGACATATCACGATAGAGATATCTAATACCACACCTCTGCCTGCAAAGATCTATGCAAACGAAGGTATCGCACAGGTACTCTTCTTGCAGGGAGATGAACAGTGTGAAACGACATATAAAGACAGAGCAGGTAAATACCAAAGTCAAACAGGTATCACGCTTCCAAGAATCCTTAAAAAAGCTTAATTGGCCTCTTCTAAGCCTTAGGTAATAGTCATAACATTACCTAGGATTTAGTATTTACCTTTTCCAACCACTTACATAACATATAGAGTGAAAAAAGATGTTGCTTGAACATCCCCTGTCTACCCTTTTCCAAATACATTTCAAGTTCGCTTTCATTAAAGAGATTCATTTTCGCTTGTATACGATGAATGACTGCCAATTCTCCACTCTCTTGCAACCATTCCATGTACGGATAGTTAAAGCCTTTTTTCTTACGATCGACTATCTCTTTGGGGAGATACTTTCTAGCGACGTTTTTTACCAGTGCCTTGGAGGATTCTCCCATACGAAGACCAGGAGTGAGAGAAAATGCTGTAGCTACCACTTCTTTGTCTAAAAATGGACTTCGCGCTTCTACACTGTGT
>JBFEKK010000263.1:0-1616 GCA_041552675.1 Sulfurovum sp. | reverse complement strand
TTACACTTCAAATTCCTAGTTATCTGGCTTACATGACTTACGGGCCTAACCGTGAGTATAGGAAAGAACTCTCAAAAGCCTATGCGACAAGGGCGCCTGAAAATGCAGAAGTCATAGACCAAATCCTAACACTCAAATATGAAAAATCACAACTACTGGGCTTTAGTTCTTATGCACAGTATGCACTAGAGACACGTGATGCAAGTCATGAAGATGATGTCATCACATTCTTAAATGAATTGGCTGATGCTGCCTTGCCTCAGGCTAAAAATGAACTGGCTGAACTTAAAGCCTTTGCACTTCAAACAGATGGCATAGAAAACTTAGCAGGATATGATGTAGGCTACTATTCAGAAAAACTTAAAAAAGAAAAATTTGACTTTGATGATACGATGACCAAACCTTACTTCGTACAAGAGAAGGTTTTACAGGGATTATTATACATAGTCTCAGAACTTTTTGATGTAACCTTTGAGCCCGCAGACGTACCGACTTGGCACGCATGTGTGAAACCTTTTGACATCTTCGAAGAGGGCAAACTCTCTGGACGTATCTACTTTGACCTTGAAGCGCGTAAAGAAAAACGCGGAGGGGCATGGATGAATGACTGGGAGACACACTATGTGGACAGTAAAGGAGAATTACACCTTCCATCTGCTTTCATAGTATGTAACTTCTCTCCAACAACCCAAAAGATACCATCTTTACTTAGACATGATGATGTGGTGACACTCTTTCATGAAATGGGACATGCTATCCATCACCTTTTTGGAAAATGTAAAGAGCGCTCGGTTTCAGGCATTAACAGTGTTGCATGGGATGTTGTAGAATTTCCTTCACAGTTTTTAGAGAACTTTGCTTATGAAGCAGCTATCTTAAAACGTTTTGGTTTTCACTATGAAACAGGTGAGCCTATCTCAGATGAACTGATGGCAAAAATCAAAGAGACCAAAAACTTTCAAGCAGCCCTTGGCATATTGCGTCAAGTAGAGTTTTCTTTGTTTGATTTTGTTCTACATCAAGATCTTTACCAAGGTGAGGAAGTGCAGACATTACTCGATGGCATTAGAGAAAAAACTTCTTTACTCACACCACCGCGTTATAACAAATTCCAACATGGATTTTCACATATCTTTGCAGGTGGGTATGCTGCAGGTTACTACAGTTATAAGTGGGCTGAAGTACTCTCTGCAGATGCTTTTTTCTCTTGTTTGGATAATGAATCAGGTTTTAACAAAGAACGTGCAAAAGGCTATAAAGAGTATATACTGGCAAGTGGCGGTGCGATAGAGATGTCTGAACTCTACCAAGAGTGGCTTGGACGAAAAGCAGATGTTAAAAGTCTGATAAAACTATATGAAATAGCATAATGATCTTCTGTCATTCTTAGTCATGTATCAAAAGAGTGACAGAATATAAAGGAGTCTTTCGTGAGTGAATACCGTTCTCTTGTATTAACTATTATCACTATTTTCATCATTACGTTACTCGCTGCCTATTTTAGTCCTTCATTTGCAGAGCAACGAAGCTACTTAGAACTTTTTATACTTTTTGGAAGTCTTCTTTTCATCTTCTCAGTGGTTATTATATTTGCGACATTAGGATTTCACTCTTTT
>JBFEKK010000262.1:0-1618 GCA_041552675.1 Sulfurovum sp. | reverse complement strand
GCAACACCTAAAAAGATCTCATCTGATTTTACCAGTCCAAGAGAAAAGGCATTCACAAGAATGTTCCCGTTGTAACTCTCATCAAAACTCACTTCACCACCGATAGTAGGAACACCCATACAGTTACCATAAGATCCGATACCGTCTACTACTCCACGTACAAGGTGTCTTTGATATTTTGCAATGTCACTGTCACCATTCACTGTACCAAAGCGCAAAGCATTAAGGTTTGCTACCGGTCTTGCTCCCATGGTAAAGATATCTCTAAGTATCCCACCTACACCTGTCGCTGCACCCTGAAAAGGTTCTATGAATGACGGGTGGTTATGGCTTTCCATTTTAAAGACAGCTGCCATACCTTCACCTATATCGATGACACCTGCATTTTCACCTGGTCCCTGGATGACCCATGGTGCCTCAGTAGGGAAACCTCTAAGGTATTTTGTACTTGATTTGTATGAACAGTGTTCAGACCACATTGCAGAAAATATACCAATTTCTACGATATTTGGGTGACGACCGTCTAAGATACGCAAAATATCTTGGTACTCTTCTTTGCTGAGTTTGTGATTTTTTAAAACTTCATCTAAATCTTCAATAGGCTGTGACATAAATAGTGTCCTTTAAGGAGGTAAAATAAGAGATATATTCTACACAAAAAGTACTAAATAAGTGATAAAAAGGTAGAATGTTTTACTACGAATTAAAGGTTATAAATGGACAAGATTTTACAGATGCTGCTGCTTCAACAACAACTCAATGATGCAACCAATGGTGAAGATTGGGAAAAGGGTATCACTAAAAACGGGAAACTCATTGACTGGAAACGTTGTACGTATTTGGAGTGCGCAGAACTTATAGAGTCTTACCCTTGGAAACACTGGAAAAATATAGCTGCCGAACCCGATTATGCAAACATTCAAATAGAAGCTGTTGATATTTGGCATTTCATTATGTCACAAGGACTGGAAGACTATAAAATGCAAAGTCTTGGGAGTATTGAGACTTTAGCTGCAAATATCAATGCATTGCCAAACTTTCAAACTTTTTCTGCTGAGATCACACCTACAACAAAAGACTATTATGCACAGATCGAAGTGGTTGAACACTTGATGAAAACTATTTTCTGTGATGAGCCTACAGAAAAATTTATGGAAGCATTTATCGATGTGGCCGTACAGTCCGGACTCAACCTAGATGGATTGTATAAACTTTATGTGGGGAAAAATATCTTAAACCAGTTCAGACAGGACCACGGCTATAAAGAGGGTACCTACATCAAAATATGGAATGGTGAAGAAGATAACGTTGCCATGCAACGCGTACTTGAAGAAAATGAGGATGTGACTCCAGATGGTCTCTACAAAGCATTGGAAGCAGCTTATCCAAAGGGATAAGCAAAGATAGGGTTTACTCTATGGTCCTCGTCAAATCTTGTTCCACGATTTGATTTCCACGTATACTCACTTTAGTTGCGATACGTATATTTTTCATACTTTCATAACCACACTCTTCTCCACATTTAACAGTACCTATAAGATAATAACTTCCCGAAGGCACACCATAAAATGCAAATTTTCCATTTTTGTCTGAAGCTGTGAACTTTAAATAATTAAAG
>JBFEKK010000261.1:0-1618 GCA_041552675.1 Sulfurovum sp. | reverse complement strand
GTCAAGTAATTCAATAAGTTTGACTGTTCCGCCTTCACGAGTTTTAAATGGTTTTCCATCTTTACCCATCATCGTACCAAATGCAATATGCTCAAGCTTAACGTCTTCAGGAACAAAACCAGCCTCTTTTGCCACTCTGAATACGTGTTTAAAGTGTTCACCCTGTCTTGCATCCACCACATAAGAGATACGTTGTGCCCCTAATGTCTTTGCTCTATAACGCAATGCTGCAAGGTCGGTAGTGGCATAGAGGTAACCGCCATCCCCCTTTTGAACGATCACCGGGACTTCTTCCCCTTCTAAAAATACACATTGTGCACCATCACTCTGTGTCAATAATCCTTTTGCATCCAGATCACTTATGACAGAACTTAGATCATCATTGTAAAAACTCTCTGCGCGAACATCATCACGTGTCAGATTGACACCCAATTTTTCATAAACCTCTTCACAGTGTCCCAAAGAGATATCTATAAATTTTTGCCAAAGTTCTAAACAATGACTGTCACCACTTTGAATTTTAACCACATATTCTCTGGCTTTATCTGCAAACGCTTCATCTTCATCAAAACGCCCTTTAGCCTCCTTATAGAACTGTTCCAGGTCTTTCAAACTTACCGCACCGTCTTCATGTATCTCTTCGAGGTAGGCAATAAGCATTCCAAACTGTGTTCCCCAGTCTCCAATATGGTTTTGACGTATGACTTCATCCCCAAGATAGGTTAAAAGGTTTGCCAACGTATCACCGATGATAGTAGAGCGCAAGTGTCCTACATGCATCTGTTTGGCCATGTTCGGACCAGAATAATCTACCACTACCTTAACGGGTGCTTCACGTTCTTCTACACCAAGCCTACTATCTTTACGTGCCAATTCACATTGTGAAGCAAGCCAAAAAGGATTCAGCCATAAGTTGATGAAACCTGGACCTGCTATCTCTGCTTTCGCCAGTACTCCGGTTAAGTCAAGGTTTTCCATAAGTTGTGTTGCGATTTCTCTCGGGTTTTTACCCAACTTTTTAGACAAGGCCATCGCACCATTAAACTGAAAGTCTCCAAACTCGGGCTTGGTTGCATCAGTTACACTCATAGGTTCATCTTCTATACCTGCTTTGGAAAAAGCTTCTTTGATCACGTTATTGATTTGTAATTTTAATTTCATAGGTTTTCCGTCATAGTTAATATGGAATTGTAGTAGAAAATAGCTTCATAGCTATTTGGAGGAATATTCTCAACACTGAGTAACAAAGTACTCAGTATTAAAATTAAGCGTTTTCGCTTTTTTTCTCTTCGATTTTTGCCTCAGATTCTTCTGTATCACTCTTTGCAATCTCTTTAGGCTCTTCTTCATCGTCCTTAATTGCTTTTTTAAAGTCTTTAATACCTTTTCCCATACCTTTAGCAAGATCTGGAATCTTCTTTGCTCCAAATAGAAGCACAACAATCGCCAATACGATTAGTAATTCTGGCATACTTGGCATACCCATGTCAATCCTTTATATTTCGCTACATTGAGCATTAATTTGAATAATTATACTGCAATATGTTTAATGTTAGTTATTTGCCAACCATTGTTCTACAAATTTTTCTTCATCTTCTGTACTTTGTTTCAATCTAGC
>JBFEKK010000260.1:0-1629 GCA_041552675.1 Sulfurovum sp. | reverse complement strand
CTTACGATAGTTGAAGCCTTTGGTATTTATGCTGGGATGTTGTTTGTCAGTGGACAGATGGTATTAGGTTTGGTGCTTTATATCTCCAAGATTCCCCTAGCTGCATTTACATTTTGGCTCTTTAGGGTCACAGAAGACAAACTGATGCACTTTGGATGGTTTAAATGGCTGTATGACTTGATAATGAAAGCGATTGATTGGATTAAGTCTAGTGAGATACATCAGAAAACGATGAAACGTTTGATGCAGATAAAGATACGTATAGAAGCATTTAAAGAAAAATACTTTGCAAATAAAAGTCCTTTTATCGAGAAAATAAAACAGATGTACAAAACACTCAAAGCATCACTTAGAAAATAGATTTACTCATGAAAAAACGATTTCTTTTGTGGAGTGTACTCTTATTGCTTGTTGCTCTCATGATCGTGTTCAGCCATGGGGAGAGTCGTGCTTTGCTTGTAGCATTCTTTTTAAGAATCGTATTGTTTGTTAAGAAAAATCTATTTGCCCTTTTGGCTGCATTTTTTCTTGTGAAGGGAAAATTCATTTTGAAACTTTTCCTTAAGAAACTTGTAATGCTTTCTGCTACAGGTTTGGGAAAACGTTATGTTGTGGAAAAAGTGGTGATGGAAAATATAAAAATACATTTTTTAAACCATCTCAGCAATGATATTAAAAGATTGGTACAACATGCAAAAAAGAACTTTAAAAACTTTCCTTTAGTCAAAAAAATTATGACGGTTTTTGTTTTTCTTGGCTCATTGGGTTTCATCGGTAAGTTTATGGGAGGGATGCTTGCAGTAAAGGTCTTTATTGCAAAGGTATGGAGTTTTTTACTGGCGCTATTTCTTAAAGTAGGTACAGCTGTTACTTATTTCTTTACAGATTATTTATGGGGAAGTTGGCTTGCTCCTATTGTCGAAGTCGTCATCTTTACATGGTTGCTGTCATGGATGGAAAAAGTACCGTTTCTGGCAAAGGGATTACGTAAAATATATGCATTTTTTGTATTTTGGTTTGGCTGGATGGAGTATTATTTGGAAAAGATATTTCATATTCCTGTCAAAGGATTCTTGAAGTGGCTGGTGAAAAAGATACAAAACGGTATTGATCATTTTATAGGATATGAACGGGTATCAGCATGGCAAAGATTAAAACAAAGAAGAACTCTCAGGCCAAATACTTATACACAGCTCATAGAGAAACGCAACAAAAGAATGCAAGGGGAAAAAGAGTGTACATATATTTCTCTTCATGACGCGTTGTTAGAAAAGAGAAAGCCTAAAGAGTAAGAACTATTTGTGGCCGCTACCACCGGTCCGTGCTACAAGTTCATTCATTTTCTCTCCTCCTATATGATAGGCTTCTCCAAATCCAAAGGTCGCTTCACCGTAAATGGGCGTGAGTGCATAAAGATTGAAGTCTTTCATACCCATAAGCATTGTGACCATAGGGGCATCAAATTTATGTTGAAAATTTTCCATAATTGTGTTAAATGTCTCATCATCCCTAGGGACAGAAGTGACATCGCATTGCAGTGAGATACGTTTTCTGGCAAAGATATTTTCACTCTTGCTCTCATCTTCGATAAACAATGCGGAAGCCTGGGGTGTAGCTTGTATGTTTTTT
>JBFEKK010000259.1:0-1681 GCA_041552675.1 Sulfurovum sp. | reverse complement strand
AGCACCCGTTAAGGTAGTGGTAGATTATTCTGGTCCGAACATGGCCAAACAGATGCATGTAGGACACTTGCGCTCTACTATCATCGGTGATACGTTGGCAAACCTTTTAACCTATCTTGGAGATGAAGTCATACGCCAAAATCATATTGGAGACTGGGGAACGCAGTTTGGAATGCTTATTGCCTACCTCGAAGAGATACAAGAAGACGGTGCGGTAAGTTTAAAAGACCTGGAGCAGTTCTATAAGGATGCCAAAGGGCGTTTTGATGAAGATGAAGCGTTTGCAGATAAAGCCCGAGAATATGTGGTTAAAATTCAAAGTGGTGACAGTCATTGTTTAGAACTTTGGCAAAGATTTATAGATATTTCTTTGGGACACTGTGAAGAGGTTTATGAAAAATTGGGTGTCAATCTGACACGTGAAGATGTCCGTGCAGAGAGTTTTTACAATGATGATCTAAGTTCTGTCATAAGTGATCTGGATGCAAAAGGATTATTGACACAGAGTAATGGTGCACAATGTGTATTTTTAGAAGGTGAGGAAGTCCCGGTGATCGTTCAAAAGGGTGATGGCGGCTACCTTTATGCTACTAGCGACCTTGCAGCATTGCGTTATAGAGCCAAGACATTAGGGGCACAGCGTATCTCTTATGTGGTAGATGCAAGACAGAGTGAACACTTTAAACACGTATTCAGAGTGGCAAAAGAGGCTGATTTTGTTCCTGAAGACGTGAAGCTTGAGCATATTGCATTTGGTACGATGATGGGCAAAGATGGAAAACCATTTAAAACTCGTGAAGGCGGAACAGTCAAACTTATTGAATTACTTGACGAGGCTGTTGTGAAAGCCAAAGAGACGATCAATGACAAAGAGAGCTATTCGGAAGAAGAATTAGAAGCTTTGGCCAAGATCATAGGAATTGGAGCAGTAAAGTATGCAGATCTTGCGATCAACCGTGAATCAAACTACATTTTTAACTGGGACAAGATGTTGAGTTTTGAGGGTAACACTTCACTCTATATGCAGTATGCCTATGCAAGGATTCAAAGCATCTTCAGAAAGTATGATGGTCCTATGGACGGTGATATTATTATCGGTGATGCATTGGAGCATAGACTCTCTACAATGCTCCTTCGTTTTGAAGATGTACTAAACCGTGCAGCAGTAGATGCAGCACCCAATCAGATCACAACCTATCTGTATGAGTTGGCAACACTGTTCATGCGTTTTTACGAACAGAACCCTATACTCAAAGAGGGTGTAGATGAAGCAACAAAAATGAGCCGTTTACTCTTGGCTGATTTAACGGCTAAGACGATCAAACAAGGATTAGATATACTTGGGATCGAGACTGTAGATAAGCTATAATATCTACAACGTATAGCGAAATTTTGAAGGGCTTTTGCTTCTTCA
Source organism: Sulfurovum sp. (assembly GCA_041552675.1). Classification (GTDB taxonomy): domain Bacteria; phylum Campylobacterota; class Campylobacteria; order Campylobacterales; family Sulfurovaceae; genus Sulfurovum. The sequence continues at coordinate 267 of JBFEKK010000259.1, read as the reverse complement.
AAGGGAGAAGTACTTATGAAAGCACTCATTATTTTAGCAATCTTTGCTACGCTAGGCATCATCTTTTTTCAGTATAATCGAAACAAAAATCTCAAAAAACTTTTTATAGCGCTTCTCACGTTTGGCGTTATCATTTCATTGGCAGTCTTGGGAAATGTAACACGGCAGGTCATGCCCATATACCTGGCACATATGATGTTGACAGTTACTTCATGGGGTGGATTGATACTTTATCTTGTAAGAGATAGATATTATGGGTGGATTATT
>JBFEKK010000258.1:0-1693 GCA_041552675.1 Sulfurovum sp. | reverse complement strand
GTGGTGATCACGATTGGACTTGAACCAACGACTTCTTCCATGTCAAGGAAGTACTCTACCAACTGAGTTACGCGATCATTGAACAAAACACAGATGTTTTGCAGGTTGAAAGTATAGCCAACAGATACTTAAAAATGAGGCGACTTAGTCTTGGCAGACCCAGGCGCTCTCTGAACAGAGTTCATCGAGATATTCACTCGCTTCGCTTTTACCTGAAATTAATGCTTTTTTGAAGTTGTCATAGGCTTTCATTTTATCATGAGTGATACCTTCTCCCCATGCATACAATACTGCTACATTTACCTGTGCAGAACTGTCACCCATACTTGCTGCTTTTTGAAAAAGTTCAAATGCCTTTTGCTGGTCCTGCTTCACGCCTTTGCCTTCCATATATAACGCAGCAAGATTGTTATAGGCCTGCATTATGCCTGCATCTACAGCTTTTTCATACCAGTATCGTGCTTTTTCATACCCATGGGCATCTGTTTCTCCAGCAGCATGATAGAGTTGTGCCAGGTTATACTGTGCAGGGCCATTGCCCTGTTTTGCTGCTTTTTCATACCACTTCCTTGCTTTTTCAAGGTCTTTTTGGACACCTTTGCCATTTGCATAAATAAGCCCAACATTGTACTGTGCTTTTGCATCATCTTTTTTAGCTAAGGAATAAAAGGTATTGAGTGCTTTGATGTACCCGCCATTGTTATAGTCTTCTACCGCCTGATTAAAATCATTGGCGAAAAGAGTGACTGTAGCGATGATAAAAATAGATAAAAATTTCATAACTTCCTCTTTAAAATAACAGATAGATTATATCAGGGTCTCAGCAACAAACGTCTTAGTTACTTTGCCCCCAAACCTGTAAACACCCTCTTCATAACTCACATACAGTTCCTCTCCGCTTGTAGGATACACCTTCATCCTATCAGAAACTTTACCCTCTTTATGACAACGTATAAAACATGCCACCATACCTGTTCCGCATGCTAATGTTTCATCTTCCACACCACGCTCGTAGGTACGGACATACAGGGCATCATCTTTCACTGTACAGATATCCACATTCGCATTATACTTATGGCGTAAAACGCGCGCTTCTTCTATGTTAAAGTCATCAATGTTATCACGTACTGCAACAAGATGGGGTACACCGGAATTAATGAGCCACCAATTTTCCCCATACTCTTCTATCTCTTTACTGATGATCTCCGGAGGAACCATATCACTCACTACATAAAGACCATTGATAGTGGCACGTATCACACCTGCCCCTGTTAAAAACTCTGCTTTATTGTTTTTGGAAATTCCCTTTTCATGTGCAAAATGTGCTACGGCACGACTTGCATTACCGCACATATCTGCAACACTTCCGTCTGCATTGTAAAATTCCCATTCAAAATCATATTCAGGGTGTGGCAGAACTACTACAAGACCATCTGCTCCTACACCGTTTTGTCTATGGCACAGTTTTTTGGCAAGTGCTGATCTATCAGCCTTTTTTTGTGCCACGAACATAACAAAATCATTACCGCTGGCTGAATATTTAGTCACTGTCATTAAGTATCTCCTCTTTTACACGTTCACATTCTTTTTCTAGTTGCGTAAGTGTACCACTATTATCTATAACATAGGTAGCAAGTTTACGTTTTTCTTCTACAGGTATTTGTGCCTGTATACGATTAAGTGCTTCTTCTTT
>JBFEKK010000257.1:0-1705 GCA_041552675.1 Sulfurovum sp. | reverse complement strand
CCACTCCATACACCCAAGATGGCGATAAACACCAACAGTGGTAATACGATTTTTTTTACAAGTTCAAAATACATTGTTTCTCCTTTAATGTGAACTCTTAAAAACCCTGTAGTTCTTTGACATAGTTATGGCCTCTATATTGGGCTATACCTATGACACATGAAGATTTTTAAGAGTTAACATCTTTGTATTTACAGGTACCTGAAGTGAGATAAGGAGATTACATCGTATTCATAAAGGAGGGTTTAATTCACTTCAGGCACTTGTAAATACAAAGCACTATGCTTTGTATCTACGTTTATTTTTTAGTGACAAATTTAGGATCTGCACACCCGGCTGGTCCATAAGGACAAACATACTCTGGCTGTTTAGTTTCAACTGTCCATCTATTTGCTTCAAGTAACTCTTCTTTACTTACTTTTGAATTTACTACCTCTACATCGAAGATATAATCAACGGCTTTGTTAGGGTCCCAGACTTTACCATCGAGGAATTTGTTGTATGCATCAACCCCGTCTTTTTTCCATGCACTTGGTGGTAATGTATATCCTACTTCTTTCGCTACTTCAGCAAACAGGTCAGGTCTATAAACTGATTCGATGACTTCTTTCATATTTATGGCCTTGTCAATTTGTCCCCATCTGTACATCTGTGTCATGAACCACATACCATGTGAATAGAAAGGGTATGATGCATAATAGTTCGCAAATGTGTTAAACATCGGGTTAGAACTGTCTACACCTTTGTTATAGAGGAATGTACCACTCATAGATTTTCTTAGTACACTTTTGGGTGCTTTAACATAATTCTTTTTTGCTAGAAAACCAATTGCTTCTTCTCTATTTTCCCATGATGCATCCAGCCACATTTGTGCTTCAATGATCGCTTTCATCACTGCTTTTGTTGTCTCAGGATTCTTTTTGATAAAATCAGCTCTTGCCTGAAGTACTTTTTCAGGGTTGTTGTTCCAAATATCATAGTTCGTTACAAGTGCTGAACCTTTACCTTTAAGAACGATTCTAGAATTCCATGGCTCACCAACACAATAACCCTCGATGTTACCTGCGATCAGGTTTGAAGGCATAGTTGGCGGTGGAAATGGTTTGATCGTACAGTCGGTATCAGGAACGATCCCAGATGCAGCCATCCAGTAACGCAACTCATAGTTGTGTGTAGAGACTGGGTGAACCATACCAAAGCTCAGTGGTTTATAGCTCTCACCCTCTGCTTTATGTTTAGCATCAATATACTTTTTTAAACTTGCTGCAGAAACAGGTCTTTCTGTTTTATCCAAACCATACTTTTCCATTTCTTTGATAATATTGTTACCATAGGTGATCGCATTTCCATTAAAGTCTAGTGACAAAAGTGCCTGAAGGTGTGCATTACCGTTGATTCCTATCGTTGCAGCAATTGGCATACCTGCTAGAGCATGTGAAAAATCATACTCTCCAGATATTACTTTTTGTTGAATCCCTGGCCATCCGCCGCCTTCTTTTGCTACATGCACGTTCAATCCGTATTTTTTAAAGAAGCCTTTTTCCTTAGCCACTACGATCGGTGCACAATCTGTTAATGCGATAAACCCGATCTTAAGGTCAGTTTTTTCCAATGCTGCCATAGAATAAGTCGTTGCGATACTTAGACCAAGTCCAAGACTTATGACTTTCTTCATGATACTTTTTGCCATTTAAATTCCTTTTTT
>JBFEKK010000256.1:0-1715 GCA_041552675.1 Sulfurovum sp. | reverse complement strand
ATATTTGCAAAAGAGGAGCTGAGTTTAAAAGAGTGGCTATTTTTCTGGCTTAAAGCGCTCTCCAAGATCACTATCGATGATGTGCGAGGCGGAATGATCACGGTGATGGGTGTGTTGGAGACCAGAGGAGTGAGTTTTGAAGGTGTAGTCATCGTCGATTTTAATGAAGGCATTGTGCCTGCAGCTTCAAGTAAAGACCAGTTTCTTAACTCTTCGGTCCGAGCTTTTGCCAATCTTCCTACTAAAAATGACAGAGAAGCTTTGCAAAAGCAGTATTATAAACGCTTACTGGAACAAGCCAAAGAGGTAGCGATACTCTACAGCAGCAGTGACAATAAACTCCCTTCAAAATTCCTTTATGAACTGGGACTTAAAAGTGCGGTACCAACACAGGCACAAACCAATCTGCTTTATGACCAACCTTCACAGTTTGTAGAGGAAAAAGATCCGCATGTAGAGCATTTTAATGCGCAGGACATGACTTGGTCCGCTTCAAGACTGAAAACCTATTTGGAGTGTAAGCGAAAGTATTATTATCGGTATATACAAAAGATAGAGGCAAAGAAAGAAGAAGAGCTGAATGAGGGTGCATTTTTGCATTTACTTTTAGATCACTTATATAGAAAAAAAGAGAGTTATGAAAACGCAGAAGAGATGCAAAAAAATCTAGACATTCTTTTAGAGAAACTGTTACCTTTTGATGATGCGCAAACCGCATACAAAAAATTGCTTTGGAAAGAGAAATTAAAAGGATTTGTCACTTCTCAGATAGAACATTTTAAGGCTGATTGGAGAGTGGTGGAAAGAGAAGTAGAGGTACAAGGAGAGATAGGGGGTTTACGCTTCAAAGGACGCATAGACCGCATAGACCAGAATGCTACAGATACACTTATACTTGATTATAAAAGTGGTTCTACAGCAGAGGCCAACAAAACTAAGAGTCTAGAGAAGCTCACGGATCTGCAAATGAGTATCTACCACCAAATGCTTACAGGGAAATACCAAAATATTACTCTGGCATTCATCAAAATACTAGAGGGAGGTACTATAGAAGAGATCACAGCCCTTGAAGAGAAAAATGCACTCTTGGCACAACACATTATAGAGCTCAAACAAACGAAGTCTTTTACGGCTGAAAAGTGTGAGGACTTACAAAAATGTAAGTACTGTGAATTTACTTTGATGTGTGGGAGAGGAGAGTATCTATGAGTTTCAAACCTTTTTTAGCCTATTCTGCTTCTGCAGGGTCCGGTAAAACATTTGCACTTTCCGTACGATACATTTCATTGCTTTTTATGGGAGAATCTCCTAGCTCTATTTTGGCAGCCACTTTTACTAACAAAGCAGCAGCGGAGATGCGTCAAAGGGTAGTAGATTCTTTACGTGGCTTGGCTGATAAAAGTAATGAAGCGTTCAATGATGCGATCTGTGTACAGACTGGACTCTCACGTGAGGAACTTTTACGAAAACAGCCTGAGGTATTGGCGCGGTTCTTGGCCAGTAGTTCTTATATTGTTACGCTTGACAGTTTTTTCTCTTCCATCTTGCGTTCGGCATCTTTGGAGATAGGACTAGAACCGGACTTTGTAACCAAAGAGCAGGGTGAAGATGAGTTGGAAAAACATTTCCTGGATGAGGTGCAGGCTGAAGGGTTACTCTCTTCCCTTGTGAAGCTCTCTATGGATATTGAAGACAAACGTTTTATGAAGATCTTT
>JBFEKK010000255.1:0-1736 GCA_041552675.1 Sulfurovum sp. | reverse complement strand
ATCTTTGTATCACATTTCTTTGTATAGATAGACATACTCATAGGTGCAAAAAGACCTACATTTGGGTATTTCTTTACGAGTTCCAAAACGGTATCCGGTTTGTACAATGTAAAAAGATTATAGATATCAAAACCTGACTCTTTAAACTGTTTCAAAAAAGGACCATTCATATCTCTATTGGCAGAGATAACAAAACCGGCGTCTTTAAATGCCTGTTCTATGGTTGCTGGAGTAATTTTTCCATCTTTATTGTCTGAAGTAAATATTTCTATATCTGCCGTAGTATTTTTCATAACAGCAGGTTCTTTAGCTGCTGCCTTAACGACTTCCTGAGACATTACGCCCGAAACGACCAATGATGCACAAAGCATCCCCTTAACTAACAATTTCATATTTAATTCCTTTTGATTTTATACCGTAATATAGCAATCTTCTGTAAAAAATATGTAAAAGTTAGCCTAAATTATGGTTGGGCATGGATATACCCTTGAAGTTGTCTCTCTATGATCTCAACGATCCCTGCCGTTGCAAATCCTATGTCATCAAGCAGATCTTTTTTCTCTATATGCAGTGTTCTCATGGTGTTTCCACACGCAATGAACTCTACATCATAGGTCATGAGTGCTTCTATACGTTTTCGTACTTCGGGATCACCTTTTTTAAGTAAAGACTTTAATCCCTGCCCGTATGCCACGATCACCACTTCGGTGTTTTCTGGTCTATAAAATTTCATGACATTATTTACCGTACTTAAAATACGGTTTATCTCTTTGATCTCACCACTTGGTATACCAAATACAAGCTGTCTAGGATTATCGATCGCCGGCTTTGGTTCTGCAAACTCTGTCTCCGCTACAGTAAAACTGAATACACATGCTAACACTATCAATATCTTTTTCATCTTTTTTCCTTTTCCATCTGTTTCGTTTTTGCTTCTCTTAAAATGTCAAGAAAATCCATTTTATTCCATGCCCCAGGCAGTTTCATCAATACTTTAGCATTTTCATCTATAAAAATAAAACTGGGTGTAAATTCAGTTTTTAATCCTAAAGGAAGCTCTGTAGTAGAAACGTCGATCGCGACAGAGATAAAATCCTGTGCTAATAACTCGACTACCTCTTTTTCCACCATCACTTCTCTATCCATTTTTCGACAGTAATAACAATCTTTCGTCATCACTTTAAGCATAATGATCTTATGCTCCTTTTTTGCCTTTTGCAGTGCCTTTTCAAACCCTTCATATTGTACACTTTTCTCTGCAACGACATTATTGTCAAAATCATAAATATAGGTACTTACTGCTTCAAGTTCATCTTCGCTGACCTTTCCTTCAAGACTTGGCATGGTTTGAAAAGACTGCATTACATCCTCTAAACAGAGACTTTTTTGTCTATCTGGATGCAGAACATACTCACTGATAAATGCAGCCACTTCCATACGATGTATATCATTGTCACCTTTAGGGTCACCAATACTCTTTTTTAACCTATAAGAAAGCTGGTTTAACGTGGGTGCAGTAAGCTTAAGCAGTGTATTGTTATAGTCTTGAAAATTCTCTTTGAGTTTAGACATAGAGATATAACCTTGATGACAAGAAGCACATTTTTTTTCATACACCTCCTTGCCTTCCATCGCATACAGTGCATTTAAATATAACAACATAGCTAACGCTATTCTCATTCTTCATCCTCATCATACATTTCAAGTTCTCGATACGCTTCAAATACATTGCGACT
>JBFEKK010000254.1:0-1764 GCA_041552675.1 Sulfurovum sp. | reverse complement strand
CTTACCATGATGGTTGCACTTAAATCTGTCATTGCAAGGGGAGCTAAAAATATTTTTATTGCAACGCCCATTTTGGATAAAGGTGTATATCAAAATCTGCTTACAGTGTGTGATGGTGTATTTTGCCCTCATAAGATACAAGACTATATTTCGATAGAATACTATTACAAAGATTTTCAAAGATTGAATTTTGAAGAGATATCGTCCATGGTAAATAATCAACAAGTAAAAATAAAAGAAGAACAATAAGTATATTTTTATGAAGAGAAACATTTAAAACAGAGTATTGTGCAAGCATTAAACAGGTAAAAGGAAAGATAAACGAATGAAAGAACAAATAATAGAGATGAATGTAAACAGTCTCGAAGAAAAATATGAATTTAATAAAATAGCAAAGCAGGCAAGTGGTGCAGTGATGTACAGACAGGGGAAAGCTGTGCTCATAGCAGCAGTTGCTGTAGATGAAAAAGCAGTGAATGAGGATTTTCTTCCTTTGACTGTACAGTATATGGAAAAATCTTATGCTGCAGCTAAGATCCCTGGTGGTTTCATCAAAAGAGAGACAAAGCCTGGTGACTTTGAGACACTCACCTCTCGTATCGTTGACCGTTCTTTACGCCCATTATTTCCTAAAGGGTTTCATTACCCTGTAACGATCACAGTGATGGTGGTAAGTGCAGATTCAGAGGTTGATATGCAGGTGGCGGCTTTACATGCGGCAAATGCAGCACTGTATGTTTCTGATATTCCAGTAAACACCAGTATCGCCGCAGTCAGAGTAGGTACCGTTGGAGATGATATTGTTATCAATCCCACACTCACGCAACAAGCACAAAGTGAACTTGATCTTTTGGTCGTAGGTTCAGGTAAAGATGTAGTGATGATAGAGATGCGTACACTCGCCACTGAAGGTGAAGAGGGGCAAAGTGCCAATGAGTTTGATGAGTCAGCATTGGTTGATGTTATCGCGATGGCAGTAGAAGCTATAGATGCAGCAACAACGGCTTATGTAGATGCCTTTACTCCTGTGGTACGAGAAGCCCTAGACCTGCCGTTAGCTGAAGATAAAGTAGATGAATCACTTTATGAAATGATAGAAAAGAATTATGCAGCAGATGTCGAAAAAGCTATCTCACATATGGCAAAAAGTGAGCGTTCTACTGAACTTAAAAAAGTACGTACGAAAATTATGGAAGCATTAGAAGCGGACGGTAAAGAGGCAGATAAAGAACTTGTATCTAAAGTACTTGAACGTTATAAAAAAACAGTTGTAAGAGCGATGATCCTAGATAAAAATATTCGTGCAGACGGTAGAGCACTTGATGAGGTAAGACCTATCAGCATTGAAACAAATCTTTTACCATCTGTACACGGGTCATGTCTCTTTACCCGTGGTCAGACACAAGCACTTGTCACGGTGACACTTGGTGATAAAAAAGATGCGCAAATGTATGAACTGATTACTGAAAAAAACGCTCAGTCAGAGAACTTCATGGTACATTATAACTTCCCAGGTTACTCTGTAGGAGAAGCAAAATTCATAGGTGCTCCAGGCAGAAGAGAACTTGGACATGGTAATTTAGGAAAAAGGGCATTAGAGCCTACTTTAGATTTAAACTATGATGGAAGTATCCGTATGGTTTCTGAAATTTTAGAAAGTAATGGTTCGTCCTCTATGGCGACTATCTGTGGTGGTGCATTGGCATTGCGTGCTGCTGAGGTACATACTACAGCACTTGTGGCAGGTATCGCTATGGGTCTAGT
>JBFEKK010000253.1:0-1765 GCA_041552675.1 Sulfurovum sp. | reverse complement strand
GACGCTTTTTGACCCATTTGAAGTGACAGAGTTGACAACACTGTATGGTGAAGAGTTTGAAGCGCGTTATACAGAGCTTGAAAATTCAGATGACAATATTACTAGAGAAAGAGTTTCTGCGAAGAACCTTTGGAAGGAGATGCTTCGTTCTTACTTTGAAACGGGAAATCCATTCCTTACATTTAAAGATACAGCCAATAGAGCAAATCCTAACAAGCATGCGGGCGTCATCAGAAGCACCAACCTTTGTACAGAGATTTTCCAAAATACAGGACCGAACACCTATAAAACACGTTTTACATTTGAAGATGGAAGTCAAGAAGCCTATGATGAAAATGAGATGCTTACTGTAGACAATGGAACAACAAAACCGGCTAAAAAAGTGACAGCACTTGACAGCCTTAACGGTAAACAGATCTGGATAGTGGACAAAGAGAAAACAGATGGCGACACTGCCGTGTGTAATCTTGCTTCTGTCAACCTTTCCAAAGTGCATACACAAGCAGATTTAGAACGTGTTATCCCTACGGCGATCCGTATGCTTGACAACGTCATTGACTTAAATTTCTACCCATTGGCTAAAGTCAAGAAGACCAATGAAAAGTCAAGATCCATAGGTCTTGGTGTCATGGGTGAAGCACAGATGCTTGCAGAAAATCAGATAGAGTGGGGAAGTCATGATCACTTCACCAAAATAGATGAAGTGATGGAATCATTCTCATACTATACAATTGAAGCATCAAGCAACCTGGCATTGGAGAAAGGATGTTATCCGAACTTTGAAGGTTCTGACTGGGCTAAGGGTATTTTCCCTATTGACAAAGCAAATGAGAATGCATGTAAATTGGTTGACAGAGGTGGTCTCTTTGGATACAGCCATGACTGGCAAGGTCTGAAAGAAAAGGTGAAAACAGATGGTATGAGAAACGGTTACCTTATGGCGATTGCACCGACAAGTTCTATTTCTATCTTAACAGGTACGACGCAAGCGATTGAGCCAGTTTACAAAAGAAAATGGTTTGAAGAAAATCTTTCAGGACTTATCCCGGTAGTGGCACCTAATCTTTCTGCTGATACTTGGCAGTACTATACACCTAGTTATGATCTGGACCAAAACCTCCTTATCAAAGCAGGAGCGATTAGACAAAAATGGTTAGATCAGGGACAAAGTCTAAACATCTTCATTACGCTTGACAAAGCAAGCGGTAAATACCTCAATGAGATATACATGAATGCTTGGAAGTTTGGATTGAAGTCTACGTATTATTTGAGATCTCAGTCTCCTGAATCTTCTAATGATATTGAAGACCGTTCACAAGAATGTGTGGGTTGTCAGTAAATACCAATAGATGATAGAGGCAAGGATGAATATATTAGATGCATCAATATTATTTTCGAGAGCGGATAATGTAAGAACACAGTTAGATTACATTTCCGGACATAGAGCTATTTCGGAAAAGGATCGCCAGTTGTTTGATTATTTAATCAGAACGCTTGATAAAATATATATGTCTGCTAATACTAGAGAGCATAGACAACATTTACAAGAGTTTCTTTTAATGAATGGCGATAAAATTTATAAAAAATATGTTGAGCTCTCTAATGTAGTCTTGACTAATGATGACTGTGCTTTGGCTTCTGATGACTGTTATGAACTCAAATAGGATCTATGATTTTATTTTATTCGTAAGTTAAATTTATCAATAAACGTTTTTATATTCTTCCTCTAAAATTTTTCTTAGATAGTCTTATATCTTTTTCTCTT
>JBFEKK010000252.1:0-1775 GCA_041552675.1 Sulfurovum sp. | reverse complement strand
GTGGCCTCTAAGATGTTTCATGTGCGGATTGTACAGCAATATTCTTTAGGTGCTACTGTGGAGTTTTGGTTAAAAAAAGTATAATCATGTATTGAACGTTGAGGAAAGGTAAGGTTATGAATTACAGTACATGGTTTGAAGCACATGGACAAAAACACAAGAATATCATGAAAAAACTGGAAGATTTGAGTGATGATGATGTCATCGCATACTTTAAATTTGAAAATATGGTAGAAAAAGAACCGGATTTTTGTTTCCTTTATAAAGAGAATAAAAAGTGTCATGAGATGGAAGATCTGAATTGCTACCTCTGTGCCTGTCCCCATTTTCGTTTTGATGATGAGGGGTTTTCCAAAGAGGGCAGTCAAGTACTCTACAGTACCTGCAGTATAGATTCAAAAGATGGAGCACAGTTTGACTCTGACGATGCTGTACATCAAGATTGTTCGGGATGTACAGTACCCCATCATGAAGCCTATATCAAGAAGCATTTTTCTAGAGACTGGTTCGAGATAATGAGAAAGGTTAAACAAAATAAAGTATAATCTCTTTCAAAATAACTCCTCATTTCTCGGCAAAGGCGAAGCTTTTACGAGAAATCATTTAGTGATTTCCTGCATCAGCTTGTTGAGCTAGAAGCGAGAATAATTATTGTGTGGCTTTGCCATACAGTGAGGAGAAAGAATTAAAGGAAATTTAATGGCAATTGAAACAGTTACAAGTACAGAAGCATTTAAACAATTGGTAACAGATGTTACTTCACAAGCAGGATACAAAGAGCCTATGGCATTTGGTATCGCAAGGGTAGACAGAGGTCAGAAAAATGCTGAGAAAATACTTCAGGCGAACTTTGGACTCATTAACTGGAAAGAGAACTTCGGAAGTGCTGCTGTATTTATAAAAGCACTACAGGAATCAGGTTGTGATGTAGATTTTTCAGGGACTGAATTTGTAGCAACGCTCAGTGACCGTTTTGTACAAAATTCTATGGCTGCATTTGCTCCGTATCTTGCAGAAGCAACAGGTGATGCACATAAAAATGTACAAGTGATCAAAACATTGTCAAACATGGCGGACATCGGTAAAAACTTTAGAATCGTATTTTTGTTCGAAGATGCAAATCCTGGATCTGTAGAAGCAGTATATCTTAAACTCTATGCTCTTTCTCTCGCGAAAGCAGAATTGAGAAAGATCAACCTGAATGGTGCGTTTGGTATCTTGTCAAATGTAGCATGGGTTGGTAATACACCTTATGAACTTGATTACCTTAGAGAAAATGAGATCGAAATGAAACTCAATGGTACGTATCCTGCTGTGGATGCTGTAGATAAATTCCCAAGATTCTTACAGCATGTGATCCCGGCAGATAATACACGTATCTTAGAAGCGTCTAAAGTACGTATGGGTGCTCAGCTTGCAGCAGGTACAACAGTGATGCCAGGTGCATCATATATCAACTTTAATGCAGGAACACTTGGTCCTGTGATGGTTGAAGGTCGTATCTCTTCATCTGCTATCGTTGGTGCAGGTTCAGATGTTGGTGGTGGTGCTAGTATCCTTGGTGTCCTTTCTGGTACGGATGGTAATCCTATCAGCATCGGGGAGAACACACTTCTTGGTGCAAACTCTGTGACCGGTCTTCCTTTGGGTGATGCATGTATCGTGGATGCGGGTATCACTATCTTGGCAGGTACAAAGGTGAAGATCTCTCCAGATGAATTGGCTAAAATTTCTGCAGCAAACCCTGAAGCAACACTTGAAAATAAAACAACGTT
>JBFEKK010000251.1:0-1791 GCA_041552675.1 Sulfurovum sp. | reverse complement strand
GCAGGAGACTATAGAACACCTGAGGGTAGCTATACCATTGTGAGAAAGAAATGTGATGCAAGACTGTATAGATCGCTCATGATCTCTTACCCCAGCGAGGCTGATAAAGCAAGAGCAAGAGCAAAAGGTGTAAACCCGGGTGGATATATCACGATCCATGGACAACCTAAATGGAATGCTGATGGCCGAGGTGATGAATATACCCTTTCACGTGATTGGACTGAGGGATGTATGGCGGTACCAAATCTTGCTATGGATAAACTTTGGTCTGCTGTTGAAAAAGGTGTAAAAATAGAAATACACGCATGATTAGTTGTATAATATTAGATTATTTCAGATTATATGTCAAATTTAGCTTGGTTTGATGAATCTTATATTATGATATTGAATAATATTGGGTAACCAAAGGAGAAAAATATGAAAAAAGTACTTATATCGGCATGTCTATCTATGTTTACAACTTTACTTATGGCAGGAGGTGATACAAGTGAAACACTCTCACCTGTAGCTGAGATATCAAGTAAGTCTTGTAAAACTAACAAAGTTTATGTTGAGGCAGATGCAGGTCTTATGTGGCAGGATCAAGCATATACTGCTGCTGAAGATGGTGCGTATAAGCGTGGGCACTCTGTAGCAAAAGCTGGTAAGCTTAGATATGCGATGAATTACTGTCGTGCATTGAATTATGCGGGATATAATGATTGGAGATTGCCTACAGCAGATGAGTTATCTCATGTACATAATCCACAAGGTAATCCATTTGCGTACTATCGTGGTTCAGATTTTTGGTCGGCTACACCTACCACAGAGAATAGATATTATGTAGTTTATACAGCAGATGCAATGCAGTATGCAAGAAAACCTAGTGAGTCCAATTATATTAGATGTGTCCGTTGTTTAGGTGAAGGGTATGTCTTTTCTAGATCAGAAGATGTAAAATAGGTTTTTTTAGAGGATTTTTATCTCTTCTATTAACGCTATATTAAACCTCTTTAAAACTTCACTTTTGGCCAAGTCTATAAGCGACTTGGCTTCCTCATACGTTCCACCCCCTAAATTGACCAAGAAATTGGCATGCACAGTACTCCATTGCATTTGACCTTTTCTAAGACCTTTTAGCCCCACAGCTTCTATCAGACGTCCGGCATAGTCACCTTCAGGGTTTTTGAACACTGAACCTGCACTTGGTTCAAGAGGTTGATTGGAGCGTAGGTTGAGCAGCTCATCCAGGAGTTTTTGGTTAAAACCATAGTGTATCTCAAACTGTGCTTGGGTTGCGATACCTCCTAGTTTAGCAAAACGGTAGCCGTGTTCTATCTCTTGCGCTAAAATCCACTCGCCATTGATCTTGATAGAGTGTAAAATATTAAATATCTCATACTCTTTGACCCCTGCATTCATAGCAAGCATACCACCCAGTGTACCTGGAAGTTTGGAGCAAAACTCAAAACCACCAATATCATGTTTTTTAGCATAAGAGACAATGCGTCCTGTGGGCATCGCAGCACCAATAACCAACATGTTGTCTTCTTGAGCGATAGTAGCAAAATCTTTAGAGAGCATCATCAGTGGAGGAGGTGTAGGCGAGACAAGTAAGTTGTTCGCCCCTCCGATGAGATATCTGTCCGCAGGTATGGTATCGCCTTCTTCTATCATAAGTACTTGTGTGGGTTGCCCCACTTTGATACTGGAGTATTTGGAGAAGTCTATGGTTTTAAAAAACATTTAGCTGTTCCGCAGGGCTTCGTACTCTTTAGGAATTAAATAATCTTCCGTTTTGATGGGTGTGTC
>JBFEKK010000250.1:0-1797 GCA_041552675.1 Sulfurovum sp. | reverse complement strand
CAAGAGCATGTACAAGGGGATGTAAAGTTGAAACTTTACAAAGGAAATGTGACTGTAGTAGGTCGAAGATCTGATGTTTCTCTTTACTCTGAAGAGCATTCTACATTTGAAGAAGATGAAGTATATAACCAAAAAGATGCAGAAGGGTTTATACGTCTGAATGCATTGAGATTCATTATTGAAGGTAAAAAACAGCCTGAGCGTATCGCTTCAATGATAAAAAATGATGAAGTAGAAGAAGTAGAAGAGTGTCGTATAGAGACAGGTTCATTTACTATCTGTCAAAGAATCAAAAGATTTTTCGGATTTGGTAAGAAAGAAGAATCAAAAGAAGAGTATATTAAGAAGAGTAAATAAAACTACGCTAATAGCTTTTCCATCTCCTTCAAGACTTTTGAAGGAGTAAACTTCACTAATCTCTCTTTAGAAAAGAGATAGGGTATAAACTCTAATAAGATATAGAGCATTCCCATCAGCGGATAAAAAGCAAAATATTCCATCTTAAATGTTTTGAAATCATAACGAGAAACAAACCACTCTTTGGCACTTTCACTCCCATTATAAAACAAAAGTACTTCCATCGCGAAGATAGAACCCCACAGAAAATACGTTACAACCGTTATAAGCAAAGCACCCAATACCCCATACATTGCGATCACTGCAGCAAGAAATAGACTCAAAAAAAGTGCAAAAGAGTGAAATCCAAGTGTTGCAAAGATCACTACAACGGCAAAAATAAAAAGTAAGCTTCCAAAAAGTATAAAAAGTTCTAAGTATGTTTTTTGTTCTGCGAATGAGGGACTAAAATAAGCAGCCGATAATGTAATCATAAAGAGTGCGATGACTGTTAGTGCTAGAGAACGGTATTCGCTCACGAAAGGCTCCTTTCTATTCTGTCATTCTTTGGATAGCTAGCCTGAGAATGACAGAAGATCATTATGCTATTTCATATAGTTTAATCAGACTTTGAACATCTGCTTTTCGTCCAAGCCACTCTTCGTAGAGTTCAGACATCTCTATCGCACCACCACTTGCCAGTATATACTCTTTATACCCTTTTGCACGCTCTTTGTTAAATCCTGATTCATTATCCAAACAAGAGAAAAAAGCATCTGCAGAGAGTACTTCAGCCCATTTATAGCTGTAGTACCCTGCGGCATAGCCACCTGCAAAGATATGTGCAAATCCGTGTTGAAATTTGTTATAACTCGGTGGCGTGAGTAAAGAAGTTTTTTCTCTAATACCATCAAGTAATCTCTGCACTTCCTCACCTTGGTAAAGGTCTTGATGTAGAACAAAATCAAACAAAGAAAACTCTACCTGACGCAAAATGCCAAGCGCTGCTTGAAAGTTTTTGGTCTCTTTTATTTTTGCCATCAGCTCATCTGAGATAGGCTCTCCTGTTTCATAATGAAAACCAAAACGTTTTAAGATAGCTGCTTCATAAGCAAAGTTCTCTAAAAACTGTGAAGGAAATTCTACCACATCCCATGCCACACCGTTAATACCTGAGACCGAACGCTCTTTACATTTTCCAAAAAGGTGGTGGATAGCATGTCCCATTTCATGAAAGAGTGTCACCACATCATCATGTCTTAGTAGTGATGGTGTCTTAGATGTTGTTGGCGAGAAGTTACATACGATGAAAGCAGATGGAAGGTGTAATTCTCCCTTACTATCCACATAGTGTGTCTCCCAGTCATTCATCCATGCCCCTCCGCGTTTTTCTTTACGCGCTTCAAGGTCAAAGTAGATACGTCCAGAGAGTTTGCCCTCTTCGAAGATGTCAAAAGGTTT
>JBFEKK010000249.1:0-1801 GCA_041552675.1 Sulfurovum sp. | reverse complement strand
GTTAACTAAAAAGTTAATTATTTAGCAAGTGCTGCTTTAGAAGCATCAGCTACTTTTGTAAAACTTTCAGGAGCATTCATTGCCATATCTGCAAGAATTTTTCTGTCAAGTTCGATATTTGCAAGTTTTAGACCATGCATGAATGTTGAATAGTTCAATCCATTCAATCTTGCAGCTGCATTGATACGAACGATCCAAAGTCTTCTGAAATCTCTCTTTTTTTGTCTTCTATCTCTGTAAGCATATACTAATGAACGCTCAAGTTGCTCTTTCGCTTTTCTGAAGTGTTTTCTTCTACCGCTATAGAACCCTCTAGCTTGTTTTAATAATCTTTTGTGTCTTCTACTTCTTACGACACCAGTTTTTACTCTCATGGTTTTCCTTTACCTTAGACTTGTACTGTAACTTTTAAAAAGTCAGTTTTAGTAGGTGTCAAACATTCTCTCTGTTTGAACTTGCCCCTAATCGGGGGAATCTCTCAATCAAAGAATGATTAGTTAATCATCTCTTTAATGTTTTTTGCATCAACAGGGTCAACGTGTTTAGGACTTCTCATACTTCTGTGATGTTTACCATCGACTTTAGTAAGGATGTGACTTCTATACGCCGTACCTCTTTTGATTTTGCCGCTTTTTTTCACTTTAAAACGCTTAACAGCGCCTTTAACACTTTTCATTTTTGGCATATGCTTACTCCCTTATGGATTTTTTCCACCAAACATACATTTAGTAGAAAATGGGACGGTATTATACCCAAACTATCTAAAATATTTATAAATCCATTCTGTACCGATATCTCTAACCCTATTTGTGTTAAAATCTATCTATTAAAAATGAGGGCAGGCCTAGTGGACAAAGTGACCGAAATACTTTCTCAAAAAAAGAAACTTTTAACAGAAGTTTATTTTGATTTGCAAGTGCATTTTGAAGAAAAATATGGGAAAGATGCCCTTGTCCTGATGGAAATCGGTACTTTTTTTGAAGTCTACGAAGTGAACAATGATGAGATGAAAGTAGGTAAAGCCAAAGAGATAGCTGAACTACTTAACATCCAGCTCACGCGTAAAAGTAAAGCGGTACTGGAAAACTCGGTTTCTAATCCTCTTCTTGCAGGTGTTCCTGCTGTCTCTTTAGACCGCTATCTTTCCCGACTCATCTCTACCAAGAAATATACGATTATCGTCGTTAAACAAAAAGGAGAGATGCCAAACATCAAACGCTATGTGTCTAACATCATCTCTCCGGGTACCAATTTTGAGTATTTAAGTGAACCCTCTGAAAACAACATTGTCTCTCTGCTCATAGATGAAAATGCCGGTATCTTCTCTGTAGGGTATGCTGCCATAGATGTGAGTACGGGTAAAACCATCTGTAACGAAATACACTCCACACGTGATGACAAAACGTATGCCCTGGATGAAGCTTTTAATCTTTTACAGACCTACACGACTTCAGAAGTGATCATTACGCTTGATAGTAAAGAGATAGACAAAGAGTGGATCATTCACTATTTGGAACTCGAATCTCTGCACTACTCTCTCAATACAAAACGCTTTAAAATACAATTCCAAAACGAACTCTTTACCCGTGTCTTCAACATCAACTCTTTTCTTTCCAGCATTGAGTTCTTGGACCTTGAGAGACACCCTTATACGACAGAGTCTTTGGCGGTACTGATCGACTTTATCATCGAACATGATGAAAGTATTATAGAGAAGATGAACAAGCCACAGTTCTTGGGAAATAATCGTTATATGTACATCGGTAATAATGCCATGGAGCAGCTTTCGGTGATCTCTCGT
>JBFEKK010000248.1:0-1804 GCA_041552675.1 Sulfurovum sp. | reverse complement strand
GGTGGGCTTAGAACAGCACTTTTTTCCTGGCTTACTGCACAGCACAACAAGGGTCAGTTTTTACTTCGTATAGAAGATACCGATATGGCACGTAATTCTGAAGAAGCGACAGAAGCGATACTTAAAGCATTTGAATGGGTAGGTATGAGTCATGATGGTGAAGTGGTGTATCAGTCAAAACGTTTTGACATTTATCACAAGTATATTGAGCAACTTCTTGAAGAGGGGAAAGCCTATAAGTGCTATATGAGCAAGGATGAACTTACTGCTTTACGTGAAGAGCAGATGGCGAAAAAAGAACGTACACGTTATGATGGACGCTATCGTGATTTTACCGGCACCCCACCAGAAGGTGTTGAACCGGTTATCCGTATCAAGGCACCTCAGGAAGGAAATATATGTTTTACGGATGGTGTCAAAGGCGATATGTGTATCTCTGCAGATGAGGTAGATGATTTTATCATTGCCAGAGCAGATGGTGCACCCACATATAACTTTGTGGTTGCTATAGATGATGCCTTGATGGGGTTGACAGATGTGATCCGTGGGGACGACCACCTCTACAATACCCCTAAACAGATCGTTGTCTACAATGCCCTTGGATTTCCACTCCCAAACTTTAACCATGTTGCGATGATCAACAATGAACAGGGTAAAAAGCTCTCTAAAAGAGATGGGGCTACGGATGTCATGGAGTATAAAGCCATGGGATATCTTCCTGAAGCACTTCTGAACTTTTTGGTACGCCTTGGTTGGAGTCATGGTGACCAGGAGATCTTTAGCGTTGAAGAGATGATAGCACTATTTGATCCTAAAAATATTAACAAGAGTTCATCCAACTATAATCTGGATAAATTGCTTTGGTTGAATGCGCACTATATTAAAAACACGCCAAATGATGAGCTTGCTATACTTCTTAAAGATTTCGGTGTAGATATCCATGGGCACGATAAGTTGGAATTGCTCCTTGATGCAACAAAAGAAAGAGGGAAAACACTGGTAGATCTTGCAGAGCAGATCAATCTTATACTTACGACACCTGCTCAGTATGATGAAAAGTCTTCCAAAAAAGCGTTTAAAGGTGAAGCCAAAGAGATCTTGAATGATTTTGCTTCGATGTTAAAAAACTGGGATAAGACACTGCACCTTCCTTGTGATTACCATGAAGTGATGGAAAAACTTGTTGAGACAAAAGAGATAGGTTTTGGGAAGATTGGTATGCCACTTCGTGTCAGTCTACTTGGTTCTATGACAGGCTCCGGGCTTGATGAGATCATGGCTATTTTAGGTGTGGACGAAACGGTAGCGCGTATCGAAAAAGCGATTGCAACGATAGAGTAACGCTTGTCCGTCATCCCCGTATCAAGTACGAGGATGACAGATTTTTTTGCTTTTCTTTAAAAACAACTTCAAAGATTTTTTCGCTTTGTCATCCATTGTATAATGGATATGACTCAAATACCACGTAAGTTGTTTAGGGGTAATCCCTCTTTGTTTTGCTTCTTTTTTGAGGATGTATTGTGGGATCTTTACTTTGGTTTGTGCAAATGTACGGGCCAGTTTTTGTATAGCTTCGTCATGTTTGTTATAACAGAGTCTGGCAAAGACAAAAGGAAGACCGGTCTCTTTGTGCCAGGCTTCAGCCAAGTCAATACCTTTCCCTCCATGTAGATAATGTTTGAGTGCAGCATCTCCTATAAGTACTTTTCCTTTAAGCTCTAATACACGTGCAAGTTGATTGGAAGTGGCTGATGCCGGATCCATTTCATTTTCTCCTTCTAGGAGTAAAACACTATAGACTTTT
>JBFEKK010000247.1:0-1806 GCA_041552675.1 Sulfurovum sp. | reverse complement strand
CTTGTTTTTTTCGTTGCTGCTATTCTAAGTCCTGCTGCTTCAAATCTTGCAAGAATTTGTCCTACAACGTTTTTAGCTACTGCATCTGGTTTGATGATTGATAATGTTTGTTCCATACTTATATTCCTAAGCGATTAATTTACTTCCAAAATTAAATTTAGTGGAGAGTATTCGGGCGGAATTTTACCTAATAAAGTATTAAAATAAGTTTAAGTTTTGAGAGGGGTAAGTAGTATAAATTGAGACTACCAAGAGGTAGTCTCTGCAAAAGTACTAAAAATTAGTCTTCTACAACATTTTTATGAGCTGCTCTGTCTTCTAATGAGATATCAGCTCTCATTGGCATTTCAGCATCTGGATTTTCCATAACATAGTTTAGACCATCAATATAGTTTTCACCATTGAAGTAATCTTTATGCTCAGCTGTGAATGGCATATCCCAGGTAATACAACCTTCAGTTGGACATGCTTCTGCACATGCTGGAGAATCGAAGTGATCTACACACTCAACACATTTGTCAGGGTACACATAGTAGTACTCTTCACCCGTTGGATTATCATCCTCATCTACAATTGCTTCTACTGGACATTCGTCAATACAAGCTGCACAGTTTATACATGTATCACCAATAATTACTGCCATATTTATTCCTTTTTATATAAGATAGCAAACTATAGCTAAAGATTTTTAAAAAAACTTTAAACTCATTAGATAATTTGTTAAAGTGCATAAAAAAATTCAATTCATTACACTATACTAAACACTAGATATTTAAATATCTTTTTATATCTTCTACTCTATCTGTCTTCTCCCAGCTGAAACCTTCTTCTTCTCTTCCGAAGTGACCATAAGCTGCTGTCCTGCGGTATATAGGTTTAAGTAGGTCCAACGCATCCATAATACCTTTAGGGGTAAGATCAAAAAGTGACTCTACGCAAGCGGTGATCTTCGATTCATCCACTGTTGCAGTACCATGCGTATCTACATAGATAGAGACCGGTTTAGCCACACCGATCGCATACGCTATTTGCAGTGTTACTTTATCACATACACCTGCAGCTACAAGGTTTTTTGCTACGTATCTTGCCGCATAGGCAGCAGAACGATCCACTTTTGTAGGATCTTTACCCGAGAAGGCTCCCCCACCATGAGGGCAAGAACCACCATACGTGTCGACGATGATCTTTCTACCTGTAAGTCCGGCATCCCCTTGAGGACCACCGATCACAAAACGTCCCGTAGGGTTAATATGATAGACGATATCATCAGACATCAACTCTGATGGTATGACTGCGTTGATCACTTCTTCAAGTACCGCTTTTTGTACCTGTTCAAGTGTCACTTCTGGATGATGCTGCGTTGAGACAACGATCGTGTCTATGGCAACTGGTTTTCCATCTACATACTTAACTGAAACCTGTGCTTTTCCATCTGGACGTAAAAACGGGACAGTACCATTTTTACGAACTTCTGCCAGTTTAGCTGTGATCTTATGTGCAAGTGAGATAGGCAAAGGCATAAGCTCTTTGGTCTCATTACAAGCATATCCGAACATAAGTCCCTGGTCACCCGCACCGATCTCACCAGAAGCTTGATCCACACCTTGATTGATATCCGGGCTCTGTTCCCCTATACCATTTAGTACCCCTGCAGACCTATAGTCAAAACCATAGCTTGCATCCGTGTACCCTATCTCTCTTACAACCTCTCTTGCAATTTCTTGCATCGGTGCATACGCTGTTGTTTTTAGTTCTCCTGCAATAACACAAAAACCATTACTCAATAACGTCTCACAAGCCACTCTG
>JBFEKK010000246.1:0-1840 GCA_041552675.1 Sulfurovum sp. | reverse complement strand
TACGCAACTTTACCCTGCAGCAGTAGTAAAGACAGGACATGAAGATGAAACAACACAAGTGAGTCTTGAATGGTTGGATATTGAGTCAAAAGGTAAGGTTGAAGTAGTAGGATTTGGTATTTTTGTCAATCTTGGAGAAGATGAAAAACACTCTTTTATTTTTGATACAAAAGAAGAAATGGATGAAGCTGTTGGGCGTATCGCCGCACAGCTACAGTCATAATATCTTATTCATTTTCTTTAAAATTTAAAGATGCAGAGTTGATGCAGTATCGCTTATAGGTAGGTGCTGGACCATCAGGGAATACATGTCCCAAATGTGAACCGCATGCACCACAACATACTTCTACACGAACCATACCATGGCTACTGTCCGTAATCTCTTCTATATCTTCTTCATTTATAGGTTGAAAGTAACTTGGCCATCCTGTACCTGAATCAAATTTTGTTTCTGAAGAAAAGAGTGGTGTATCACAGCATTTACAGGTGTAAATACCCTCTTTTTTTGAGTCCCAAAATTCATTTTGAAACGGTGCTTCTGTACCGTGGTTTAAGCATACATTATATTCTAACGGTGTTAACTCTTGTTGTAACTTCTCTTTATCTAATGCTATTCTATAAGCCATAATCATCCTTTAGTTATTTTTCATCATGATAGCAGTTTTTCTTTGGATTTAAGTTAGATTATCTTATCATTCAATAACTATATTGGAGAAACTATGACAACATTTCAACTATTACTTCTTATTGTCGCTGGAGGAGTATTTTATCTTTTTTTTAAACAACTTTTTTCAGGAAATCACCCTAAAAGAGGTGTTGATTTCGAAGCGAAAGTAGCAGACGAGCAAATAGGTGGTATCAATCGTCCCGATAAAACATTTTCTACACCTACAGTACAGCCTACACGTATGGAACAACTTTTAAAAATGACAGATGATGCAGTGGCGAAAGAAGATTTCGAAGAAGCAAAAAAAGCATTAGGTTCGGCATTGATCATTGAAGAGGACAATACTGAAGTACTTCAGAAAATGGGTTACGTGTATATGCAGACAGGTGAATATGAAGAAGCTAAAGAGAGTTATCAAAAACTTTTGTCACTGGATGATACGGATGATATGGCACATGCATCACTTGCAAACGTGCTACATAAACTTGGAGATGAAGCGGGTGCCCAAAAACACCATGAACGTGCTATTGCATTGGATCCTGAGTATGCACCCCATCACTTTAACTATGCAAACACTTTATATGATCTAGGACGAAAAAAAGAAGCACTTCTAGGCTATACTAAAGCATATGCGTTAGATGACACATTGGAAGAAGCGAAAAAAATGATGAAAGAACTAGGGAGTGATAATGAGTAGTCCATGTTTTGTAACGCAAGAAGCAACAGAAGAGATACTTTTACGGGTAACCAATGTATGTGCGGAGTGTTATGATGATATTAAGGAGGGTGATACTATCCATTATGATATGCAAAATTACCGTTATTTATGTAAATCCTGTCAAGAGAGACTTTGTGCACAGATGAATGAGAACTGTGAAGTTGTCGAGGATGATACGCCAAGTCTTTTTTGTTAATGTATTGTATGATCCACTATATATTTAATGGCATTCAAATAACTTAGACTACTTAATTCTATTCTTTTATAGGCGACATCAAATGCTGTTCCATGATCTACAGAGGTTCTTAGTATCGGAAGATTTAATGATACGTTGATCCCTTCATCAAAATACAAAGCTTTGAGAGGGGCTAAGCCCTGGTCATGGTACATTGCTATGTAGTGTGTATAGTTCGCACGTACTCTTGGGGTAAATGCGACATCCGGTACAAGTGGAG
>JBFEKK010000245.1:0-1842 GCA_041552675.1 Sulfurovum sp. | reverse complement strand
TCAGAGTCGTATACGTGTAAAAAGAGGACAGCGCGTGAAGAAAGGTCAGATCATAGGGTATGTTGGAAGCACTGGACGAAGTACAGGACCCCATTTGCATTTTGGGATGAAGAAAAATGGAAGATGGATAAACCCGATGCGCGTACTGCGTAAGCAGTCAATCAAAGATACTGTTTTGAAGAAATTTACCGAATATAAGGATGTGACTAAAACAAAATACAAAAAAGTCGTGATCAAGAATGCAAAAGAGAATGAAGAAAAACTTTTGGCATATCTCAAAGAAGGAAGTACCCCGTTTGTATGGGATGGATATGAACAAACAAGCATGAGAGTAGAAGATGGAAAAACGAATCAAGCACTTTAAACTTCAGCCTTTAGTTAATGCCAAGTTTATCTCAACATCATTTGCTACATACGAACAAGAAGGTATTCAAAAATCATGGGAAATTGTTGAAGCACATGATAGTGTTTCTATTCTTCTTTACCATAAAGAAAAGAGATCATTTGTTTTGGTGAAACAGTTCCGTCCTGCGGTCTATTTAAACAATGATAATGGTATGACAATAGAACTTTGTGCAGGTATCGTAGATAAAGAACTTTCTCTGGCAGAAATTGCAAAAGAAGAGGTAGAAGAGGAGTGTGGCTATGATATCCCACTTTCAAACATTAAAAAAATCACTTCTTTTCATACTTCAGTGGGATTTGCAGGAAGTAAACAGACACTTTATTTTGCCGAAGTCGAGGAGAGTATGAAAGTGAGTGAAGGCGGTGGTGTAGATCATGAACAGATAGAGGTTGTCTATTTGCCTATAGATGAAGCCAAGAAACTTCTCTATGATGAAAGCATCGCAAAAACGCCAGGACTCATGTTTGCATTTATGTGGTGGTTTGAACGAAATTAAACTTGGATTAAATTTGATGACACAGTAGTGCGTAAGATTTAATCACAATATCTTTGGAGAAGACATTGATACGCTTCTATACGTCTGTCACGTAAAAATGGCCAGATATCACGTACTTCTTTAGTACGTTCATGTTCAATATCTGCATAGAGTATGGTTTCAGTTTTATCATCTGCCTGCACAAGCATCTCTCCCTGTGCACCACACACAAAAGAATTTCCCCAAAAACGCGTACCAGCCATCACTCCAGCACTATCCGCTTCAAAACCTACACGGTTGCAGCTTAGCACGGGTAATCCGTTTGCAATAGAATGAGAACGCTGTATGGTGATCCAGCTGTCAAGTTGTCTTGCTTTTTCATCTTCACTGTCTGCTTCAAACCAGCCAATAGCAGTAGGGTAAATGAGCATTTCTGCCCCTTTAAGTGTCATAGCACGTGCAGCTTCTGGATACCATTGGTCCCAGCAGACAAGTACACCCAGTTTTCCCACAGAAGTTTGTATCGGCTCAAAACCAAGATCTCCTGGGGTAAAGTAAAATTTCTCATAAAACCCAGGATCATCAGGGATGTGCATCTTTCGGTATTTTCCTGCGACACTCCCATCTTTTTCAAAGACTACGGCTGTGTTGTGGTAGAGGCCTGCTGTTCGTTTTTCAAAAAGTGACGTGACCAAAACCACATTGTTCTCTTTTGCAATATTACTCCAAAATACTACATCAGATTCAAAATGAGCAGCATACTCAAAAAATTTTGTATCTTCACTTTGACAGAAGTACTCTGTTTGATGCAGTTCCTGCAAGACAACAAGTTGTGCACCGTTTTGTGCAGCTTCTTTTATCTTCTCTATAGTGACTTGAAGAGTTTGTTCTTTACTGTCATGGTAGGCTTGTTGAATAAGTGCTGTTTTCATAAAAATCCTTTTTAATATGCGATCTGCAT
>JBFEKK010000244.1:0-1847 GCA_041552675.1 Sulfurovum sp. | reverse complement strand
TCTCTCTGTAATAAGAGCTACTTGTACTTCTGTTGAACCTGTATCGCCGTTTCCTCTAGCATATTTAGCAATAATTTCTGCTTTTTTCGCCTGATCTAAAGCCATAATGACCTCCTGATTGGTATTTAATTTCCAAAATTCAATTTGGGAACGCAATCATATCATAATAAGCTTAGACGAATATTGACATATACCATGCCTACTTTAATGTTAATTAGAGTAAAATACTCCTAATTAAGAAAAAGGTTTTATTATGCTATTGACCCGTGCAAGTGAATATGCTCTACTCTCTTTAGATGCTATACGAAAATCTGACATTCCTATCGGTGCAGAACAGTTGGCCAATGAACTGTGTATCCCTAAAAGTTTTCTTGCAAAGATTTTACAAAGTCTTGCAAAAAAAGGTATCCTTGAATCACGTAAAGGTGCACATGGCGGATTTATCTTAGCCAAAGAAGTGAATGAAATCAGTGTGAATGATATCATTTTTGCTGCTGAAGGTAAGTCACCTTCTGTTTTCGACTGCACCAGCTATACTAGTACCTGTCCAAATGGGACCATAGGAAGTTGTGCCATCTCACCCTTTCTCATAAATTTTCAAACGAAGATAGATGACTTTTTAAATGGTTTAACGCTAGGCGACATACTGTAACCCACACTAGTTACTCCTCTTCAGGGTCGATTCTATCGACCCTACAAGTACTTCATTGTATAATGCACTTATATTTTAACCTCAAAAAGGCATATTTTTATGAAACAACATGTTTACCACCTCTCCCATATAGATCTCGATGGCTATGGATGTCAATATCTCTCAGAACAATGTTTTGACACCATCGACTGCTATAATGCAAACTATGGTCCAGAAGTACCTGCACGACTAGGTGAGATCGTTAAAAAGATCGAACAGGATAAGTTTTTACATGGAGATGATGTCGAAGCACTCATTCTCATCACAGACCTCAACCTCACTACCAAAGAAGGTACCTGGATAGAAAAAGAAGCTGTACGTATCGGTGCAAAGCTCCAACTGCTTGATCATCATGCTACAGGAGCAAGTGCGGCGGAACGTTTTGCCTGGTATAAACTTGACACGACACGTTGTGCTACGCTTATTACCTATGACTGGCTGCAACAACATTATGACTTTGATAAAAGCAGTGACTTAGCTACCATCGTAAAAGCGATCAATGCCATAGATATTTGGCTCAGTGATGATACACTGTTCGAATATGGAAAAGTGATGCTTGGCATGATCTCCGGGGCAAGAGAGATTAACCGTATTTTATTTCCTCTACAGGACAGGGCCTTTAAACTCTCTCTTATAGAAGCGGCAAGACAAAGAGTAAACGATGAAAATGGACCTATCCAGTTGGATGATGATCTACACCAAATCAAAAAAGCATTTTTTAGACAAGAAGAGAACAATACCAAAGACAATCTTGTTGCCTATTATGTCACAGACCTGCTCACAAGAGACAAACAACGTCTTACTATAACCTATAAAGGTTATAAGGGCATACTTGGCTACAATGTAGGGAATACTTCCATCATAGGAAATACCTGTATGGTAGAAAATGATGACTATGACTTCTATATGGATGTGAACTTTAGAGGGCATTTTTCACTGAGAAGCAATAACAAACTAGACGTCTCAGCAATGGCTGCTCACATTGGGAATGGTGGTGGACACCCCAATGCAAGTGGTGGAAAGATAGAGGGATATAAAGATTCTTTTGTCTATGCCGATGTACGTAAATTTGTGCAAGACTATATCGATAAGAAATGCGAATAGACTGAAAGGTTCCTATCTGAATCCTGTACTCTCACTGGGTACAGCATATCAC
>JBFEKK010000243.1:0-1853 GCA_041552675.1 Sulfurovum sp. | reverse complement strand
CATACAAACGGTGTGGTACAAACAAAGATGTCACAACCCGTACAGACTAAAGAAGTGGTAGTAGAAAAACAAGTAGAGGTAAAAAGTGTAGCATGGTGGATGTTGGTGGCAGCCTTTGCCTTAGGTATGCTATTGATGTCTGTCCTAAGATGGTTACCTCATATAACAACACGAACGGCAAGTCCTTATAAAGAGTCAGAAGCATTGAAAATATTGTATGGTCATATGAGTGAGGATGCTGAAATAGAAGAAATGGTACGTAAACTTTATGCCCGTAAAAATGGTGATAAAGCTGTCCAGATAGACAAAAAAGTACTTAAAGAGATGGTGAATCGCGTGAAGCAATCGTGAACAGTTTCACGCTTGTAGTAATGGAAGCAAGTGGTCAGAGTGAAATGTAGCCATGAAGACTAGCATGTTAGTTAGGAAAGAGAAGATAGTGAGGCTGTGTTAGTCTAAAATATCATGTAAAGTATTGGCTTCCCTCATCCAGTCATTCAATGTCTTCCATTCTTCATTCTCTACCATCTTTTGGCATTTTTTAAGTTCTGACTGAAATGAGTTTATGGCTTCAAGTACATTGGCCTTGTTTTGTCGAAAGATATCTTCCCACATATTAGGGGAAGATTTCGCGATACGACTCATGTCTTTAAATCCACCGCCTGCAAGAGCTATAATGCTTGCTGAATCTTCTTGTCTTATAACAGAATTGGCCAAAGCATAGGAAAGTGCATGAGGCATATGGGAAATGAAAGCAGCATGTCTATCATGCTCTTTAGCACCCATACAGACGATATTCATGCCTATATCATTAAAAAGTTTTTTGGCAACATTTTGTTGATGTTCGCCACTTTTTTCAAGGTCACAAAGTACAACAACTTTGCCCGTGTAGAGGTCTTCAAGTGCCGCAGTAGGACCAAATTTTTCGGTACCTGTCATAGGGTGTGCAGCCACAAAATTATGTCGAATATCAGAAGGGATAGAAAGAGAGATCTTCTCTTTGGTACTTCCCAGATCAATCACAGTACAGGTATCAGTTAAAGCACTTAACTGTTGAGCAACAGAGATAATGCCATCTACAGGTATACTAAGGAAAATGATCTCACAACTTTTGAGTGCTTCGGTAGAGGTACAGATTTCATCAACAAGACCGAGTTTAAGTGCTTGTGAACAATGCAGTTCATTATGGTCTAGCCCTATGAAATAATAGTCTTTGGAATGCTTTTTAAGTGCAAGACTCAAAGATCCACCCATCAGTCCTAAACCAACTATACCGACTTTAATTATGGCCATAAAATACCTACTTCATTTTTTGAAAGAGTATAGCATGATTTCTCTGTTTATTATCAGATTCTTATTGAAAAACAGATAGAATAATAGCAAATTCTACTAAGGCTCACTATGATCAAAAAGACAGCACTTTTTCAAATATTCCTTTTTTGGGTACTGACAGGTTCACTCCTTTCTGCACAAAAAGTCACACAGATTAAATTTGAGGGACTTGCACATCTTTCACCAACCACTGCAAAAGAAATTGCAGGCATTCATGTGGGTGAAGAGATAAATGCTGGGAAGATCAATAATTCCATTAAAAACTTTTTTGCACAGGGATATTTTAAAGATGTGTGGGTAGACCAACAGGGTGGGGTACTTATTTATCATTTTAAAGAAAAACTCGCTATTGCAAATGTAGATATCAAAGGGTATGGATCAGGTGATGATGGTGTAAAACTTCTGGAGGGAATAGGCCTTAAAAAGGGTGATCTCTATGATGAAAGACGTGTGAAGAAAGCCAAAAGAACACTTATTGCCAAGTTGGAAAGTCAAGGCTATTATGACACAGTAATTGATGT
>JBFEKK010000242.1:0-1875 GCA_041552675.1 Sulfurovum sp. | reverse complement strand
TAACTACCCACGACAAAACCCGGCTTATCGTTGCGCCTTCTTTCTAGCATAGATTATAAAATGATACAAAATTGCTTTCATTCCAAGAACATATATAATTATTAAATTTTTCTCATTGAGTTATAACCCAGCACTTGCATCTAATACTCCTGATAGTTTTGTAGTGATGGTAATGTCCTTTTCATTAATTGTAATGCCTTCTACTGTTGCCTTCTCTAAACGTCCAGTAACATTTAGATCGCCCTGTGAAACTTCATTTAAGGATTTGTTTGCCTTCACAATACCTTCATCAATTTTTTCCCCATAATCAAATTTTACAAGGCCTTCTAGATAAGACTGTATAGGTGCAAGTTCAGCAGCATCGATCAATAGGTCAAAAAGATCACTGTTTGTAATGGAGTCATATACCAGCTCATCAAAAATGAGGGTTCTGGTCTCTTTATCGATTTTTGGTAAACCTGTAAAGGTTATCTCTCCGTCAATATCGAACCAATCGTACATATCAAAAGTTTTCAACCATTCATCTCTGTTATCGTAACTTATATGTGCAGATATACTTAGCCGTCCATCACCGCTCTTTCCTATCTTCGGGTTGGATATCTTTAATATTCCCGGAATCACACTTTTTACTAGATCAATCGTATAGACATCCGCATATTTATTGTGTGATCTGGCTAATAATTCTTCATATGTGATCATAACAGGAAGGTGAAAATTGAATTTTCCTTTTTTGTAACAGATTGTTTCAAGATCTGTCATCTTTGTCTTATTATAATCTACAGGAGGCTTTCCTAAAAGAATTTGTGTTTTACCTCTTGCACTTATTGTGCTACGTAAAACTTGGTCAACGATATCAATTTGAGAACAGGAAGCAACATCAGGTTGAAATAAAAGATAGGTATCTGTGTCATCATCTATTTTTAAAGGCTCTTGGATATCTTCCCACTGTTCTTCCATTCTTCCTTTAATGTCAAGTTTTCCAAGAAGTTTTGGTACTCGCTTTGCAAATTTATCCAGTCTTTTTCGAAGTTTTGGTTCTATGACCTTTTTAATATCTATGTTGAATAAATCAAACAGTTTTAATTCGGGGCTATTAGACCAAGCAAAATCATGTGTGATGTCAATGGAAATAGTCCAGTCACTATTAATGTGTAGTTTAGCATTGAGATAGAGGATCGCAGAGGCTCTTGCAGTTCCATAGATATATCCATCTGCAGATGCCTCTGCCCTAACTGGAAATGCAAATGTCAGTGTTGACCCATTACCAGATAGTAAGATGCGTCCGTTTCTTTTGACCCAACCCTTTACATCACATTTTACTTTTGGTACTGTTCTGAAGTCCCTTGTCCAATCTTTACAAGAGAGTCTAAAGCCTTTTATTTTACATTTTGGAATGAAAGGTACTTTCATATCTTGTGGTTTAAGACAGACCTTACCCCGCTCATCCAAGACAGCTACATCATGTGGAACATATTCATTTAAGTATTTTTCCAAGACACTAAGATCTGCTTGTATAGGCAGTGTAATGATGGACTCTTCTTGTATCTGCTTGTTGGCAATAGCACTATTTGGATAAAGAAAAAAAAAGAATAGTAAAATGCAGATAAAATGATTTGTATTGATACGGTGTTTTTTTTTACACATAGGTCTCTCTTAACTTATTGTTCTATCTCATTTTATCGTAAAATACTAAGTTTTAGTGTTCAAATATACTTTTCATACATCCTTCTTGATCTTTACTATTTAGCACTTAATTCTATTTTGATATAATCAATGAAAAAAGAGATTGTTAATGAAAACTTTTCTATTGTTATTGACACCATTATTTATATTTGCGAAAGTACATTATGCAAAAGTTGAACCTTATGAATCTGT
>JBFEKK010000241.1:0-1883 GCA_041552675.1 Sulfurovum sp. | reverse complement strand
AGATATGTTAACCGGTCTTGATAAATTTGCTCTCAAACCTGCGCAAGGAAGTGGGGGAAAAGGTATTTTGGTGATCATAAAACGTGAAGGTGACGAATTTATTAAAGCAAATGGGCAGAGACTTGAACTTAGAGATATTCAGCGTGATATCTCAAATATTCTTAGCGGTCTCTATTCACTTGGAGGAAAACCTGATGTTGCTATGATAGAAACATTGGTAGAATTTGACCCTATTTTTGAACGTTACAGTTACGAAGGTGTTCCCGATATCAGAGTCATAGTTTATAAAGGCTATCCTGCGATGGCTATGTTGCGATGTTCTACAAGAGAAAGTGATGGCAAAGCTAATCTACATCAAGGTGCAGTGGGTGTTGGTATTGATATGGAATCAGGAAA
Source organism: Sulfurovum sp. (assembly GCA_041552675.1). Lineage (GTDB taxonomy): Bacteria > Campylobacterota > Campylobacteria > Campylobacterales > Sulfurovaceae > Sulfurovum. The sequence goes on along the minus strand of JBFEKK010000241.1, from coordinate 1,487 downwards.
GTCACTTTTTTCTGTACAGCATGGTATGCCCGTAACACATCATCCCGATACAAAGTATGATTTTTCAGAGCTTGAAATACCGCATTGGGAGAAGATACTCACCCTGGCAGCATCTTGTTATGAAGTCACCCATTTGGGATATTTGGGTGTGGATATCGTACTAGACAAAAACTTAGGACCTTTGATCCTGGAGCTCAATGCCCGTCCCGGACTGGCAATACAAATTGCCAATAGAACAGGTGCAGTAAAACGCTATGATGTGATTGATAATCAACCAGCAAATTTAGATGTGACAGAGAGAGTAAAATTCTCTATGAACCATTTTGGTATGAAATAAGGTGAAGATTCAATCATAAAAGAAATTCAAAGGATGGAGATAAGTGATGAGTGATGAACATAAAAACAATCCTTTGCACGGTATTAAACTCAAACAGATACTGGAAGAGTTGCAAGAAGAGTACGGTTGGGAACTGCTGGGACAGTTTGTAAACATACGATGTTTTAATTATGATCCCAGTATCAATTCATGTCTAAAATTCTTAAGAAAAACACCTTGGGCAAGAGATAAAGTTGAAGCGTTGTATCTGCTTATGCTAAAGAAGAAAGAAAAAGAGTGTTAGAACTCTTCTTTGCAAGAATCGCGTGTAAGATCAATACGCTTTTAACGCATTATTGATCTGTATATATGCCATCAGAGGCGTCGTTTCAAAATAGGGTATATTGTACTTTCGGGCAAACTCTTTTGTCATCTTCTGTACTTTAAGAAGATTAAAACGGGGTGCTTTGGGAAAGAGATGGTGCTCTATCTGTGTATTGAGTCCGCCATAGAACCAGTGTATTAAAAAACCGCCTTTTAAAGAACGGCTTCCCCTCATCTGCAGTTCCATCCAAGATACATTTTTGGCGTCCTCTTCATTCAATGTTTCACAGCCCAAGTGGTTGGTAATGAAACCAAAAGCAAGCCATGGAGAGAGCACAAAATTGAGTGTCAGTGCTACGATAAATGTATCAAGCGCACCTATCTGGTAGAGTAATGTTCCCCAAATAAGAGGCCAGTGAAGCAGCATCAGTGCAAATTCACCCCAGAGTTTTCGGGTGATCACAAATTTGTATGATTGTGCGATAAATGCAGGAAACATAAAAAACAATGCTCCCCAAAAGATGATATGTTTATATTTTTTGATAAAAGGATGGTTACCTTTACTTGGTGTAAATGCACCATCAAGCGCACGGATATCTGCATCTTTTTCTACGATGTTACAGTATGTATGATGGTTGACATTGTGTTTATGATCCCACCATGAAGAGGAGTTGCTGAGTATGAGTGCTGAAAAAGGATAGCTGAGCTTTTTGGAAAGGGATTTATTTTTAAAATACTGCGTGTGTAAGATATCATGAGAAACAAATACGGCACGCGTGAAAAGCAAAGTGAGAAAGAGTCCTAAAAGTATGGGATGCCAAAATACTGCAGTTGCAAGTGCAGCTGT
>JBFEKK010000240.1:0-1922 GCA_041552675.1 Sulfurovum sp. | reverse complement strand
TCTTAAATCGTTACTTGAAGAGCGGATCGAAGTATTTAAAGATCAGAAACGAAATCCTTTTGAACTCAGTCTGGAACATTATGAGATAGAAGTGGACAAGATAGGGTTTGAACAGATGTTTGACAACATTGTTTCCAATGCAATGAAGTATTCCTCCAAGGATGCACCGATACATGTGACATTGCATAATCATCTATTAAGTGTGGAAGATCAGGGCGTGGGTATGGGAACCACAGAACTTTTACGTGTGCATGAACGCTATTATCAGGCAGATGATAGAAAAGATGGGGAAGGCATAGGACTTGCTTTGGTCAAAGCATATTGTGATGAAGAGGGAATAGATATCCATTTCAAGTCGGAAAAAGATGTTGGCACAAAGGTCAGTTTAAATATGTCAAAGGTACACGCCACTTAGCAATATAATTTTATATTATTAATTATATAAACTTCACACTTACTTAACACTTTTTTACTATAGTTAGGTAAAAAGTAGAAAGTATGGATTTATGAAAAGAAATTTAGTAAAAAACTTGTTGGTTGTGAGTGCAGTTCTTAGTATGGTTGGTTGTGGAGGTGGATCTTCTAGTGTGGTAGAAACATCTGAAATACCTACAGAAGTAGAAATTGCGATAGATGCACCTGTTTCAAAATTGTCTCAAGAGTTAACTGATACACTCGCGTATATGGGAAATGAAGAAAGACTAGCTTATGATGTCTATAATGCTTTGTATGATCAATATGGTACAGAACAGTTTACGAAAATTGCAACTAATGGGGAATATCAACATATTACTGCAGTACAAGAGCTTATTCAAAAATATAAACTCAGTGATGACGTGAATTTTACCAATATTGATTTACCGGCATTGGGTTACATAAATACACCTATAGAAGAGATGGATGCGGGAAGATATGACATCGCAGCGATACAAAAACTTTATGATGATCTTGTTGCACAGGGTTCCACATCTGAAATAGATGCGTTGAAAGTAGGATGTATTATTGAAGTAGTAGATGTAAATGATTTGAATCGTGACATTGCACTAGCAGAGTCGGAAGGTGCAACAGATATCGTTACAGTATTTAACTTCTTACGTGATGGTAGCTATAATCATTACTGGTCATTTGATAAAGGGCTTAAAAACAAAGGCATAGCTGACGGATGTTGTTCTTTGGGCATGATTGATGCTGTAGATTATTGTCAGCCTGATTATCCACAAAAATAATAAAATAAGTGTTTAATTCCGTTTAACACTTAATTAACACTTCTGTGTCATAATTCTTTCACGTCGAAATAAGTGAAGCGCAGAAGGTGTCTTGTATTTATGCCCCCTTTTAAATACAAAGTCCTTCTGTTCTTTTTAACACTTCCTTAACGTTTTTCCGTCATAATACATCCCAAAAAAGACTTTTCTATGCTAAACTTGCTAAAACATCGTCATTTTATCTCTTATTTTAGCACTTCACTTATATACCTTTTCATGATAAGTTTGTTTTTTTATATACAAGATCATTATCTAGTGTCAACAAAAAACACAGAAGAGAGAACGACGCAGCTTTGTCTGTGTTCTTTTCAATCTGAAGCTGTTACTTCCGTAGAACAGGTAGAGCAAGAGGAGATAGAAGAGGTAAAAGAGATAGAGAAACCTATCGTTGAAGAAGAACCTGTCGTTGAGGAAAAGCCTGTTGTTGAACCTGAGATCATTAAAGAACCTATCCCAGAAGAAGAGCCTGAAGTCAAAGAAGAGCTTATTCCTGAACCTCTAGTACAAAAAGTGATACCTAAACCGATTGTGAAAGAAGTCAAGAAAAAACCAAAACCCAAAGCCAAGAAGAAAATTAGAAAGAAAACTGCCAAGAAAAAGCAGAGCAGACAAAAAGCATCTTCCCGAGGATCAAACATCAGTCCTGCACAGAAAAAT
>JBFEKK010000239.1:0-1941 GCA_041552675.1 Sulfurovum sp. | reverse complement strand
TGTTCATAGGTTAAATCAAGTGCACTATAAGGATCTAAAGCACAATGTAAAACATGTCCCTCTTCTTCTAAAAAATCTTCTAGGGTTTCATTGAATAATTTATCATCTTCTAATACAAGTATCCGTGCCAATACTTTCTCTCTTTTTATTATTTTATTCCATGATTATACCTCAAAATTATTTACATGATATGCCAATATCATGCTATAATTTGATTCCATAGACTATATAGAGGGTAAATTGTTGAAACTCGATCATTCATTTTTAAAACATAAAGAGGGCCAGATCCTGTTTCTAGGACTTATGTTATTAGGTGGCTATTTCATCCTTGTATTACTTTGCGCTATTTTTTATTCAAATTATTTTCAAGAGTTGCTCAGTATTACTGTCACTAACGTTATATTTGGACGAATGGCCGGACTCTCCATAGGTGTGGCTTCACAAATGAATACTACCTTTCTTGTACTCTTCAACTTTTTTATTGAATCCATTATGGTACTCATTTTATACCCGCTTTTTGTATTTAGCTGGAACAAACTTGACTTCGTTTCATACCCGCCACTTAACCGTTATTTAGAACGCTCTAAACACAATGCACATAAATATGAACCACTTATTAAACGTTACGGTGTGATTGGACTCATTTTATTTGTATTAACACCTTTTGCCATGACTGGCCCGGTAGTAGGAAGTTTTGTAGGGTTTTTGATCGGATTTCGTCATCGTCTGACTCTGGCTGTTGTACTCTCTAGTACATTTATTGCTATTATCATATGGATCTATTTAATTAAGAATTTTGAAGAGGAACTAGTTGCATACAGTGACATGCTTATGATAGGTGTATTCATAGCTGTCGCCGTATTATTATTGTGGTATTTTGTCAAGAAAACTTTCCGCTAAAAAAGTTTTCTACAAATTACATAAACATCCCGCCATTCACTTTAAGTGTCTCCCCTGTAATGTAAGAAGAGTGGTCAGAGAGTAAAAATGCAACGGCTTCAGCTACCTCTTTAGGTTCACCAAATCGAGCCATCGGTATCTTTGCGGTGAAAGCATCTTTTACCTCATCTTTCAGCACATCTGTCATCTCTGTTGCGATGAAGCCCGGAGTGATCGTATTGTAACGGATGCTTCTAGGTGCAGCTTCTATTGCAAAACTTTTTGTCATTGCTATGGTTCCACCTTTACTTGCAGCATAGTTTGTCTGCCCTGCATTCCCTGTTTCACCTACGATAGAAGAGATGTTCACCACAGAACCAAAACGCTTTTTCCCCATCACTTTTAGCGCTTCACGACATCCTATAAATGTTGATGTTAAGTTTGCATTGATCACATCCATAAACTCTTCTGTTTTCATACGCATTGCCAGTTTATCTTTGGTAATACCCGCATTATTGACCAAATAAGAGAGTTCTCCATCTGCTTCAACGATGCTTTTTATCCCTTCTACAAAGGCTTCATCATCACTTACGTCAAAACCTATCACTTCAGCTTTACCCCCTTCAGCTTCTATAGCTGCTTTCACAGCATTTGCTTCAGCCTCTCCAGAACGATAATTGACCCATACCTTCAAACCGAAAGTTGCAAGACTTTTTGCTATCTCTGCACCTATCCCTCTGCTTGCTCCTGTGACTAAAACATTGTTACCCGTAAATTTCATTTTGACCCTTTTTTATATCTTTGATAAAATTGTACCATGTTTTTATGGTACAATTGCAGAAAGGACAGATGATGGAAAAGAAAATTAAAAAATCAGTAGCCACATTACTTGCACATATCATCAAAATGGATAATAGAGATCTAAAAAAGGAAACACCACTTTTTTGTAAATTTATGGAAATGGATTTTGATTGGGAAGCTGAGAAAGCAGAAGACTTTCTCAAACGAACAATAGAAGAAGGGTATGATCTTGATGAACATATAGCTATCATCAATGAGGCT
>JBFEKK010000238.1:0-1950 GCA_041552675.1 Sulfurovum sp. | reverse complement strand
TTTTAGTTTCGAAAAAGATTTTAGAGACCCTTATGCAAGAGACAGAGATAGAGTAGTCCACTGCAGCTCTTTTAGACGGTTAGAGTATAAAACACAGGTTTTTTTGAACCATGAGGGTGACTATTTTCGTACACGCTTAACTCATTCACTTGAAGTAAGTCAGATAGCCAGAACACTTTCACGTATGTTGGAGCTCAATGAGACCCTTGCAGAAGTGATTGCACTTTCACATGATCTGGGACATACTCCGTTTGGGCATGTAGGTGGAGACGAGTTAGATAAACTTCTCAAGGCAGATGGCAGACCATTGGGCTTTGAACATAATTTTCAGTCGTTCAGGGTTTTGACCAAACTGGAAAAACGTTATAAAGAGTTTGATGGGCTTAATCTCACGTTTGCTACGCTCGAAGGGGTACTTAAACATTCATATCCCTATAAAAAACCTTTTTTAGACGGATTAGATCCCCATTTTGATTTAGAAAAACATCCTTCACTTGAAGCGATGGTAGTGGATCATGCAGATGAGATAGCCTACACCTCACACGACATAGATGACGGTATCAAATACGGACTCATTACTTTTGATGATCTGTTAAAAGATGAGCTTTGTTTAAGAGTGGATGAAGTGGTACAAAATGAGGGCGTTACAAGAGAAGAAAAACTCTATAGACACCGTTTTGTAGCAGGGCTTATTAAGCTGCTTGTAGAGGATTTTATAGATAATTCAAAGGATGGTGCAAAAAAATATCGAGAAGAAACACCTATTTGTGTGACCATCGATGCACAAGAGAAATTACCTGTAGGATTTTCAAAAGAGACAGGAATACAGCTTAAAAAACTCAAAAAACTGCTACATCAGAAACTTTACAGACATCAAAAAATTGTACGTAAAATGCACGCAGGGAAACAGTGTATTCAAGGACTCTATAAAGCATTTACAGAAGATACAGATCTACTTCCTCCCTATCAAAAAGAGCTTTTTGAAGTACGTACAAAAGAACGGGTCATTGCAGATTATATTGCAGCAATGACGGACCGTTATGCGATGAAAACGTATCATGAAATGTACGGGTTTTCACTATAATACATCAGTGTAAAATAGATGTCTTGATAGATATTAAGAGAGTGATTTAGGTAATTTTTTACATAAAAATCTCTTATATAGTAAATTTTGGGTATAATTCGCGAAAATTACATAGGGCAAGAGGCCTTATTTCAGGACATTTTATGCAAAAAATTAAAAACATTGCGGTTATCGCTCACGTTGACCACGGTAAAACTACACTTGTAGATCAATTACTTCAGCAATCAGGAACATATGCTGCACACCAAGAGGTGCAAGAAAGAGCAATGGACTCTAATGATATCGAAAAAGAAAGAGGAATTACGATTCTTTCTAAAAACACGGCTATTACTTATGGTGATCACAAGATCAACATTATTGACACCCCGGGTCACGCCGACTTTGGTGGTGAAGTTGAGCGTGTACTTAAGATGGTAGATGGTGTATTGATGCTAGTTGATGCACAAGAAGGTGCGATGCCACAAACAAAATTCGTTTTGAAAAAAGCGGTTGAACTTGGACTTATCCCGGTTGTGGTTATCAACAAGATCGACAAAGATGGTGCAGATCCGGAAAGAGTACTTGACGAAATGTTCGACCTTCTGGTTGCACTGGATGCAAATGAAGAACAATTAGAATTCCCAGTCCTTTATGCAGCAGCAAGAGATGGTTATGCAAAATGGGAAATGGAAGACGAAAACAAAGACATGACACCACTTTTCGAAGCGATTTTAGAAAAAGTACCATATCCACAGGGTTCACCGGACAACGATACACAGGCACAGGTATTTACCCTTGATTCAGACAATTTTGTTGGACGTATCGGTATTACACGTATCTTTAACGGGAAAGTGAAAAAAGGGGATGAGTATCTTCTCGTTAAAGCA
>JBFEKK010000237.1:0-1953 GCA_041552675.1 Sulfurovum sp. | reverse complement strand
CACACTCTCCATAGAAGCCTTTGAAGCCAACCTTGAAGACATGAAACTGGACAAGGTACAAGAGTCTGGTATTGAGAATGTCAAACGTGATTTTGCAAAGGTAGAAGCTGAATTTTATGTGGTTCTTCCTGTCGAAGAAAAATTGCTTAAATTTACTTATTTCAATACCATCAAAAAACAGTATGTATTTTTAGAAGTTCCTGTAGAAGTGATTGATGCTTCAGTGACGACACAGTCTGATCTAAATCCTAAAGAAGACAGTTTCGAAAAACTGAAAAAGTATACCTTTATGTCTTTGGTCGGTTTCTTTTTTATCATGTTTTTATTTAGAAGGGATTTCTTCTATCTTGTTTTTGGTGTTGTATCTCTTATCACCCTCTTGACTTTTTATATACCACATAAAAAAATATGTGTAAAACAAGGTGCCCCACTTTATATCTTGCCGACACAAACCAGTACGGTCAGTACAAAGATAGATCAAAAGCTTGACACCATGCTATTGAGTGAACGCGAAGGCTTTAAAAAAGTGGAATACAAAGAAGGTGTCATAGGATGGATCAAAAATGAAGATCTTTGCGACAATTAGGTTTTACTGGGGTGCATTTGTCATCTCTTTTAATACTGCTGTTTTTATGATACCTGCTTTGATGTTGTTTGGTAAGCACAAAAGTACCATAGTACATCATATCAACCGTCTAACACTCTTAATGATGGGTGGTAAATTGGCTCAAGAAGGCACTATGGATACCAGTGCAGATATGTATGTTATGAATCACCAGGGAATCGTCGATATCATAGGACTTGAAGCTTTACAAAATAACCATTTACGTTGGGTTGCAAAGAAAGAGCTTTTTGAAGCGCCATGGTTCGGTAATCTTTTACGTCATGGAGAAATGATCTCACTCGATCGTCAAAACAAAGCGGGACTCATAAAACTCATCAAAGATGTAAAAGAGTCTAAAGAAGTGTACCATCGTCCTGTAGCGATATTTCCAGAAGGCACAAGAACAGATACCCAGCCATTGCTCCCTTTCAAGCAGGGGACAAAGCTCATAGCAGAAAAGTTAGAATTACGACTACAACCCATCGTTATCACGGGAAGTAAATGGGTCTTAAATGAACATATCAGAACAGCTCACAGCGGAACTGTAAAATATACTTTTTTACCTAGTTTCACTGTAAATAGTGACGATAAAGAGTGGTTTCATACACTTAGAGAAGATATGCAAAAGGTTATAGATGATGAGTTTAACAACAATCATTGCAGTCGCTAGCGGTGGTGCCATAGGAGCAACACTAAGACTGTTTATCAACGGATTAGTCAATAAGCATTTTATACATGCCCTTCCATTAGGGACATTGGCCGTTAATTTCGTAGGAAGTCTGATTATAGGTATGCTTTTTGCTTATTTCCATTTAAACACTTCACTATCTCCTCATATTAAAACGTTTTTAGTGACAGGTATACTCGGTGCATTGACTACCTACTCTACATTCGCTATAGAGAGCTTCTTTTTATTTGAAGCAGGACATTACCTGCATGCCTTTGCCAACATGGCTCTTAACCTTTTTGGTACCATACTTCTTGCAGGTATCGGGTACCTACTCATTATGCAAATTTCAAAATAGGAAAAACATTGTCAACACTAAACGAAGAAATAGAAAAACACATCAAAAAGCTTGTATACCCACTTAAAGAACCAGAAGAGCTACTCGAAGTACTCAAAGTCAAACTTACCAAGAAAGAGTTAAAGCTGTTAAAGTCATGGGCAGATGAAACGCCACAAGAAGAGATACAAGCTGATCTCAATCTTGATGAAGAGCGTTACGGTGAACTCTCAACAAAACTCATTAAGAAGTTAAATCAGGAAAAAATAAAACAGGCGATGTGTATCTAAGCTACAGTATCAAAAATAAAGAGCACGCATTATAAAACATGTGAAGAAAGATACT
>JBFEKK010000236.1:0-1956 GCA_041552675.1 Sulfurovum sp. | reverse complement strand
TCCGGTGCCACAACAATGTGTTTGTCTTGATGTTCTTTCAGATGGAAAAGCAGTGTATCCAGGTTTTCCTGATACCGTTTGTGAGAAGGAAGCTGCAAAGTTACAACTTCCATTGTTTTAGGTATGATTGACATGTCTGGACCTAAAAGTCATCCAGGTCCAGACTTCCTTTGGAATAGTTCGTTACATTCCCTTCAAAGAAGTTTGTCTTTTGATCATTAAACTGTGAAAAGTTGTCTACCCATTTGATAGGATGTTCCACATTATAGATTTTCTCCAGCCCCACTGCATGCAATCTTTTGTCGGCAAGATATTGAATATACTGCGTGATGATATCATCTGTAAGCCCCAGTATTTGTCCTTGAGTGATATAGGCTCCCCATTCACACTCAAGTTTGACTGCCGATCTGAACATTTCATACACTTCATCAATAAGCTCTTTAGTAAAAAGTTCCGGTCTCTCTTTTTTGGTAGAGTTGATCATATTTTGGAACAAAAGAAGGTGTGTCACCTCATCTCTTTGTATAAATCGTATCATCTGTGCTGTTCCAAGCATTTTATCTGAACGTGCCAATGTATAGAGGTAGGCAAAACCACTGTAAAAGTATATACCCTCAAGAATTTGATTGGCAAACATCGCTTTTACGATATTTTCATCTGTAGGATTACTTGTAAGCTCTTCATAGACCTTTGCTATAGCATCATTTTTAGACTTGAGCTTCATATCTCTTCTCCAAAGCTCATAAATCTCATCAGAGTTTGTAGAGATACTGTCTACCATTACCGCATAACTCTGAGAGTGAAGCGCCTCTTCAAATGCCTGTCTTACCAAAATGAGATTGACTTCGGGAGAAGTAATATAAGGGTTTAGATTGTCAATGATATTATTGGTCTGAAGAGAATCCATAAAAATGAGTTGTGCCAGTACTTTATCGTATGCTGACTTTTCTGCATCCGTCAAATGTTTATAATCATTCACATCACGTGTCATGTCCACTTCTTTAGGGAACCACGTGTTATTTAACATCATTTCCCATAGGTTATACGCCCATTGGTATTTGATATCGTTCAGTTCAAATATTCCGGTAGGATCTCCACCAAATATCTTACGTTCACTTGTTTTTTCTTCTGAGTCAGGGTTGTATATTTTTTTTCGTTCCATCTGTATACCTTGATAAGTTTTTTCATCTATTATATTAAAACATTATACACATTTTGGCTGATTATTTAGTTAGAATAAGTCGATGAATGATTTATAAAAAGACAAACTCAAATGACTGCTTGAGCCCGTACTAGACAGACCTTCAACATGCATCGTCCACTTCAGTAATGTGGAGGTGCTAAAGATCTGACAAATGTCCTAAGACAAATAAACATTTACACAGGAGTGTTTATTCTTCCCACTTATGTTTATGTGGGGTTCGTTCCAAATACTCATGATCATAGTCGTCATCATCATAGTATTCATCATCTGCATCCGCCCATCCAAAAAATTCATCAGTAAAGACCTTATCATATCCCATCTCAACAAGCATCTCGTCTAGTATTGGATAATCTGTGCCTTTAGTTCTACAATAATTCATAAGCGTTTGCATATCCTCTTTTTCAACCCCGTTTACTTTCAAAGCAAACTCAATCTCTTGGAAGGTCATTCTCCCCTCTCCTATTTTTAAATCACTGCTATACAAACAGCTTTTCTGGAAGTTTTATTTTTCTATCCATATTGGAATTATATTTCAAAATCTGAGATTTTAAGCTAAAAAAAATCTTAATTTATCTAAAAAAATATTGACTGTTTTGTGTACCTATTATGAGGAAGGGTGAATGTACTAAAAAGGGGGAAGTAATGATGTGGTTTTTATAGTCAATGATCCCATTTGAGGGCATAGTTTGGAAGAGCATCTAAAAAGGTAACTTTTCATGGGAAATGTATTTGAAAAGGGAGATGCATCAATA
>JBFEKK010000235.1:0-1970 GCA_041552675.1 Sulfurovum sp. | reverse complement strand
TTTAGGGATAGCAAGATTGAATGTATCAAGTGTTTCAAACTCTGTATTTAAGATAGCACCACTCAGGATACCATCGATACATGCTCTCGTATTTTTGATACTCATACGCTTACCTGTACCATAAGGACCACCTGTCCAACCCGTATTGACAAGGTATACATTTACACCATGTTCATCGATCTTCTCACCAAGAAGTTTGGCATATACCGTTGGGTGCAGTGGTAAAAATGCCTCCCCAAAACATGCAGAGAAAGTTGCTACAGGTTCAGTAATACCTCTTTCTGTACCAGCTACTTTAGCTGTATAACCACTAAGGAAATAGTACATCGCCTGCTCTTTTGTCAGTTTACTTACCGGAGGTAATACACCAAATGCATCAGCTGAAAGGAAGATAATGTTATTTGGATGACCTGCCTGCAGATCTTTTTTATGATTTTCAATATGTTCTATAGGGTAAGAAACACGTGTATTCTCTGTTTTGGAACCATCCGTATAATCAACCTCACCATTATCATCCGCAACAACATTTTCCAAAAGCGCATCTTTCACAATCGCACCATAGATCTCCGGTTCTGATTTTTCATCAAGATTGATCACTTTTGCGTAACAACCACCTTCAAAGTTAAAGACACCATGATTGTCCCAACCATGTTCATCATCACCGATAAGTGCTCTCTGAGGGTCTGTTGAAAGTGTGGTTTTACCTGTTCCTGAAAGTCCAAAGAATAGACAAACATCACCTTCTTTACCTACATTGGCAGAACAGTGCATAGAGAGTTTACCCTCAAGTGGCAACCAATAGTTCATCATAGAGAAGATACCTTTTTTCATCTCACCGCCATACCAGGTACCACCGATGATAGCAACATTATCTTCTATATTAAACACAACAAAAACATCAGAGTTCAATCCGTGTTCTTTGTACTTTTCATCTACAGCTTTACATGCATTGTAGACAGTAAAGTCTGGAACAAATCTTTCAAGTTCCGACTCTGTAGGACGGATGAACATATTTTTAACAAAGTGTGCCTGCCATGCCACTTCAGTGACAAAACGAACAGAACGTTTACTTGCAGCACTTGCTCCGGCATATACATCTGTAACATAAATGTTCTTACCTGAGAGTTGAGTTAATGTAAGATCAAGAAGTTCATCGTAAACCTCTTTACTTATCTTTGCATTGACATCACCCCAAGCGATATGTTCATTTGAAGGTGCCTGATCGACAAAATATTTATCTTTAGGACTACGTCCTGTGAAGATTCCTGTATCGCACATTGCTGTACCTGATGTTGAGATCTTACACTCTCCGCTGTTTACTTCGTGCGCTTGCAACTCGTCATAACTTAAATTGTAATAGACATCTCCAATATCTTTCAATCCTAGTTTATCAAGTCCGTTGGGCGTTTTAGTACTCATAAGTATCCTATTTCTTTCTTTTATTTATAATAATGTAAAACGAACAAAGTCCGTCGTTACTATGCTAACGCTGATTACTCTTCAGTAGAGCACTCAAGCAGTATCGCTTTTTATTTTTATCATGCTAAAGCATAAGTTAGAAAATTCATATAATTTTCTAACTTATACTTCCTCAAAAGAGGAAGCAAAATATTATGATACTACTACTTTATTTAAAGATAGAAAGTAGTACACCTGCTGCTACAGCTGACCCGATAACACCAGCCACATTTGGACCCATGGCATGCATAAGCAGAATATTACCCGGTTTTTCTTCAGAACCAACTTTACTTACAACCCTTGCTGCCATTGGTACTGCAGAAACTCCCGCTGCACCGATAAGTGGATTAATAGGTTCTTTAGAAAACTTGTTCATTAGCTTACCCATAAGTACACCTGCCGCTGTACCAGCAGCAAATGCAAGAAGACCAATAACCATAATACCCAATGTCTCAGCTACTAAAAATGAATCTGAAGCCAATGTAGAACCAACACCTAGACCAAGGAAAATA
>JBFEKK010000234.1:0-1970 GCA_041552675.1 Sulfurovum sp. | reverse complement strand
AATATTATTTAATCATTAAACTGATTAATTTTTAATCATAATTAATCAGTTTAAATATTCTTCTTTTAAAATAAATGCGTTTGATACTGTGTATATGAGAAAAAGAGGGGTACATGTTTACAGAAAGAGGTTTAAACAACCCTTTCTGTTATTTTAGTATGCTTTCCAAATGTGTAGCAAAATCTTCGGGAGGGATAAATCCAGTTAAACTTTTTTCAGGTAAATAGTTATTTGCTTTATCAAAAAAGATGATGTTCGGTGTACCGAAAAGTTCAAATTTTTTAAGTAATGCTTTGTCTGCATCCGTATTATCTGTAAGGTCTATCTTGATAAAAGTGAAGTTTTTAAGATGTTCTTGTACACGTGGATCTGGAAATGTGATCTCTTCGAGTTCTGTACATGCGGTACAAGACTTTTTACCAAAGTCCACAACCACCGGCTTCTCTGACTCACGTACCTCTTTCATAAGGCGGTCAACGCTATAGCCTCTGTGACTTTCTTTATCTGCACTCCTATGTACAGTATTTGCTATACTAGTATTCAACTGTGTAAATCTTTCAAAGGGTCTGATCACTGAACTCGCACCACTGATCCCACCGATGAAAAGTGATACACCATAGAGTAAAAACACCATAGCTAAAAGCTGAATAAGTTTCTTTGCGCCATGTGTTGCACTGCTAGGATTAAATACCCCCATATACAGTGCTGTACCTATAAATAGTAATGCCCACAATATCATGGTAAGACCATCTGGAAGTATACGTGAAAGCATAAAAATACCAAGACCCAACATCATCACACCAAACGTTTGAGAAACCGCTGTCATCCATCCACCAGGTTTTGGCATAAATTTACCAGCACCCAGTCCCACAATAAGCAGTGGCATACCCATACCTATACTCATGATAAACAGTGCTAATCCACCTAGTAGAGCATCACCCGTCTGGGAAATGAATAGTATAGCACCGCCAAGCGGTGGTGCAACACACGGTCCGACGATCAGTGCAGAGAGTAGTCCCATAATTGCCGTACCCACTATACCTTTACCTTGGGCATTGTCACTTACGCTACTCAGTTTTGACTGCCAAGAAGCAGGCAGACCTAGTTCATAGTATCCAAAAAGGGAGAATGCCAAAGCTACAAACATCGCTGCAAAGAGAGTCAATACCCAAGGTGTTTGCATTGCAGTCTGTATATCTGCACCAACCAGTCCGGCTATGATCCCTACAGCCGTATAGGTCAGAGCCATAGAAACGACATAGACCAAAGAGGTAAAAAATGCTTGGGCAACGCTTGGTTTTTCATTGCCTCCCTGCTGTGAAACGATAATCGAAGACAAGATGGGGATCATGGGGAAGATACACGGTGTCAATGCCAATAATAAACCAAAAATAAAGAAAAGAAGTAAAATGAATATGGAGCTTTCATTGACCAATATATCTGCTATTTTCGCTGTATTACCCTCTTTTACAAGTTTTGATATCTTGTCAAATACACTTAGTTCTGCACCTTTAAAATCAAAGGTTTTTTTGATAGGCTGATAACAGATACCAGAATCTGAACACCCTTGAAACTCTATCTCAAGCGTATAGTCACCCTTAACCTGTGACTCTATATCTTTTGTGGGAATGGTAACAAGTAACTCTTTTTCATAACCCATATCACCATCAAAATCATGTGCTTGTGGTTTTGTAACGGTAAGTTCTGCAGAAGAAGGAGAAATGATTCTGTAATGCAGCGTATTTTCATAAACATGAATTTTATCTGCCATAATAATTTTTGTTTCTATCACATCATCTTTAAGTACCGCAGTTACTTGAAATGCTTCGTCTGGCGATAAAAACTTCTGTTTTTTCAATACACTGTCAAACCCTGCAGATGCCAATGTACCTAAAAGGAAACTCAATAAGAGTAACTTTTTTACTAAATCATTCATTATTTTCTCTTTTATATTAAACTTTTATAGTATT
>JBFEKK010000233.1:0-1974 GCA_041552675.1 Sulfurovum sp. | reverse complement strand
TGTTTTGCCAATTAAAGCAGGCTTTACGGCTGTCAAACTCTACAAGCTGTCCTCCATGCGCTCCATCAAAACGAAAAATATATTTTGCTGTGACAGCTTTGATTTTCTCATAACCATCCAATTCATTTTGATCGCATACCAATAGATGTTTTTTACCGTAACGTATATTTTCGCATTTTATCAGGTAACGATAGACATTGTCTCTCAAGTTCGGTAGATAAAGTCCGCCGAATACCCCATGCCAAAGGACATCATTGGTCTGAGATTTGTAAAGTGCTGTGTCAAACTCATGATCATCCACACTTTCACGTGCCTTTGAAAGTTCTATCATGCGTTTATGGATACGATTGCTCTCTTCATATTTGACAAAGAAGTTTTTCCAAATACCACCTTTTAGGAACTTAATACCTTCTCTCTCATAGCGGTCATCTCCCATCTCCTGTTTCAATGCTTCAAGTTTTATCGCATCGTCTGCACGGAGGCTCCACTCTCCCATCTCAGCATAAGAGACGTTAGGCAAATAAGCAATACCACGTGTACGTTCATGTGCATAATATTCGCCATAGTGCATGGTATCGATCATTTTATCGGCCAGAACAGCCTGTACAAAACGTTCAAGCCACCTTTTTTCATATACCCATTCATGTGTGCCAGGCCACATACCAAACTTTTCTGCATCATCAAAGATGATTGCTGCAGAACCCTCTTTTTTGTTAAATGATTTAATGGCCTTGATCGCAGATTCAACAGTCAAGAATGGAATCGCATAACGAAGTTTTTTACTGATAGGAAAAAGACCGATCTCTTTTCCGCTTTCTTCACTCATATAATACCCGTCCAGGATATCTTCATCAAAACCGGCACACTGAAAATGATAATCATCCATTACGGTATATTGAATCCCTGCACGTTTCAAATCAGGTATAAGGGATGATTCCCAGACACGCTCTGTCAGCCAGACTCCTTTGGGTGACTGTTTGAAGTCTGATGCGATCGAATCATTGAGCATATTGATCTGTGTGACACGATCTTCAGAAGGTATTACACTTAAAATAGGTTCATAGTACCCTGCAGAGAAAAATTCGATACTTCCTTTTTGTGCCAATGTTATAATTTGTTTGTAGAGTTTAGGATAGAATGTTTCTATCTGTTCCATTAGCCAGCCACTGCAATGCACGGAAAAACGGAACTCAGGATATTTGCTCATGACTTCAAAAAAAGGACCGTAGCAGACTTCGACAGCATGTTGTATGACCCAATCAAAATTATCGACGGGTTGGTGCATATGAATTCCAAATAATAGTTTTGTTTTATCTGCCATATATATTTCCTGTTGATATAAACATTTTTTTAAACAAACCAATTGTCTGCATAGGTTTCTTCCAAGTCAATAAAAAGTGCTCCAAACCCCGGCATCATTTGAATGATCTCATTACCTTTTACTATCTCAAAACGAAGATGAACTGTAGTATGATCTTTAAAGTGTGATTTTGGAAGAGCAAGTTCTACACGCTTATCAATAACTACCTGAATATCCTCATGTATATAAGGAGCATCCATAGAAAAAGAAAATTGAAAATCTTCACCTGTCTTTTCAACGATGACTTGAAGTTTCAGCTGTGACATTTTTAGAAAAGAGATATCACCTTCTAAAGCGACAAAGATGGCTTTATCATTATGTCCATAGTAGATCCTTTCAATTGGTCCGCGTTCCCTATCCATAGTAGAATAGAGTTTACTTTCGTCAACACTTCCACATCCGATCCATTCAAAGATAGAACTCTTTCTCTCATTGATAAAAGGTGAGATTGATGATCGGGGTTTAAGTAAAAATGGGACATTACACTTATTCGAAATAATAGGTACAAAAAGATCTGATGGAGGATCCATATCTACTAGACGATAGATAGCAATGAGATGTTCTCTAAAAAGCCTATCGAATTCCAACCCGAATTCAGTGATATGATCATCTCC
>JBFEKK010000232.1:0-1986 GCA_041552675.1 Sulfurovum sp. | reverse complement strand
TGGGTTTGGTGCAAACACCCCTGTTATCGTATTGGCTGCGACGAACAGACCGGAAACCCTCGATGCTGCACTGCTTAGAGCAGGTCGTTTCGACAGACAGGTACTTGTAGACAAGCCTGATTATGACGGACGTTTGGCTATCTTAAAAGTACACTCTAAAGGTGTGAAACTAGCTGCAAATGTTGACTTAAGGATCGTTGCAAAACAAACAGCTGGTTTGGCAGGTGCAGACTTGGCAAATATCATCAATGAAGCAGCCCTTCTCGCAGGCCGATTTAATAAAAAAGAGATAGAACAAGAAGATCTTTTAGAAGCTATAGAGCGTTCATTTGTAGGACTAGAAAAGAAAAACAGAAAGATTTCAGAAGTTGAGAAAAAGATCGTTGCCTATCATGAAAGTGGTCATGCGCTGATGGCAGAACTTACACCAGGGGCAACACGTGTTACTAAAGTCTCTATCATTCCTAGAGGATTGGGTGCACTGGGCTATACCCTGCACCTTCCTGAAGATGAAGAGC
Source organism: Sulfurovum sp. (assembly GCA_041552675.1). Taxonomy (GTDB): domain Bacteria; phylum Campylobacterota; class Campylobacteria; order Campylobacterales; family Sulfurovaceae; genus Sulfurovum. The sequence continues at coordinate 1,468 of JBFEKK010000232.1, read as the reverse complement.
GTTTCTTAAAACAAAAGCATGAACTAATGGCTGAGATAGATGTACTTCTTGGTGGCCGTGCGGCTGAAGAAGTTTTCATCGGTGAAATAAGTACTGGAGCAGGTAATGACCTTGACCGTGCTACCGCTATCTTAAAAGATATGATCTCTGTGTATGGGATGACCGATGTGGCAGGACTCATGGTTCTTTCTCGTAGCCAAAACTCTTTCCTTGGCGCTGGTGCAGTATCAACAGACTATAGCGAGAAAATGGCAGAAGATATGGATAACTATATCCGTTCCACTTTGAATGAACGTTATACCTATGTCAAAAATACGTTAACTGAATACCATCAAGCCATAGAAAACATGACGGCTGTACTGTTAGATGTGGAAGTGATCGAAGGGAAAAAAGTACGTGAGATCATAGAAAACTATGAAAAAGAAAATAACCTAAAGAGCCGTTTGGCCCATGGTGACAAGATAGCAAAAGCAGAAGCTGCTGCTAAAGAAGAACCAGATACTGATGCATAATCAACATGCCCATACGACCACTCTTATGGGCAAAGCACAAAAGGTCTCCTTTTAATGAAAAACGCAAATCTTATCTATATCCTGCCAAATCTGTTTACTGCAAGTAGCATTTTTGTAGGAGTGATAAGTATTGTGGAAGCAAGTCAAGGAAACGTTGTACTTGCTTCATGGCTCATACTCTTGGCACTTGTCTTTGATGGTTTGGACGGTCGTATTGCACGTATGACAAACACAACCAGTCAGTTTGGTGTAGAGTTTGACTCTTTGGCAGATATCATCTCTTTTGGTATCGCACCTGCCATGTTACTCTACTTTTTCATAGGCAATGAATTTGGACGTTTTGGCATCCTGGTCTCTGCACTCTATGTGATCTTTGGGGCTATCCGTTTAGCACGATTTAACATCTCTACTGCAAAGACCGATCCCAACGTATTTATAGGGCTACCCATTCCTACTGCAGCCATATTTGTCTCCATGTGGATACTTCTCTTTCAGAAATACACACTTGAAGATTACGGTATTGTCTTACTTTTTCTGACGCTTGGGATTGCAGTACTGATGGTAAGTAATTTTCGTTACCCTTCATTCAAGAAAGTAAGCTTAGACAAACCAATGGTCTTTAAAACCATGATCATGCTTATGTTGACTGCTTCCCTACTCTATCTTTTTTCAGCAGAAGGCTTTGCCATTGTTATCTTAGGGTATACACTTTATGGTCCTCTGCGTGCGCTACATACCCTCAATCTTAGAAAGATCAAGATTAAAAGATAATGATTATCTCTTGTGTTTTATTTTTATATACTGTATAATCACAAAAATTTAAAGGAGAGATTATGAAAACTATCATAAACCAACATACTATTTTCACTAAAGATAGCTCTCTCCTGCTGCTGCTCGCACTCTAATCGTCTAACGATCCACACCCTTTTTACACAATATAAAAACAATTAGTTTCT
>JBFEKK010000231.1:0-1989 GCA_041552675.1 Sulfurovum sp. | reverse complement strand
GGTACACTTTCGCCACTCCCTAAACCTAGTATCGATACAGGTATGGGATTAGAGAGAGTGGTTGCCATTCAAGAAGGCAAGTTAAACAACTACCATTCCTCACTCTTTATGCCTTTTCTTGAAAAAATAGGTGAACTCGTAGATGCACCGTATGATTTTGATGCAGCGAATTCTGCTTCTTACCGCGTGATCGCAGACCACTTACGTTCATGTTCTTTCTTGCTTGCTCAGGGAGTAAACTTTGACAAAGAAGGACGTGGATATGTACTTCGTCGTATTATGCGTCGTGCCATCCGTCACGGATATTTACTGGGATTACGTGAACCGTTCATGTATAAACTGGTCGACACATTGGTGGATCTTATGGGTGCGCAGTATGACTATTTACCTAGCAGATCAGAAGCGATCAAAACATCCATGAAAATGGAAGAAGAGCGTTTCTTTGATACAATCGAAGCAGGGATAAAACTCTTTAATGAAGAATTGAAAAGTACCTCTGATGTGTTCAATGGTGAAGTAGCATTTAAGCTTTATGATACGTATGGTTTCCCACTTGATCTTACGGAAGATATGCTCCGTGAAAAAAATATCAAGCTGGACATCGATGCCTTTGATGCCAAGATGGAAGCACAAAAAGCACAATCAAAAGCCAATTGGAAAGGTACAGGCGATGCTGCAACTACAGGTGACTTTAAGGCACTTAAAGAACAGTTTGATGTCAATGAGTTTGTAGGCTATGAAAGCACAACTGCAAGCGCAAAAGTATTGGCTCTACTGGATGATAACTTTAAGCAGGTAGAGAGTATCGATGGAAAAGGTTGGGTCCTTCTTGACAAAACACCATTCTATGCAGAATCAGGTGGACAAACCGGTGACAGGGGAACACTCAATACAGATATCAAAGTACTTGATACAAGAAAATTCCTGGAAATGAACCTTTCTGAAGTCAAAGGTAAGTTGAATGTTGGTGATGAGATAGAGGCTGTGGTAGATAACAGACGTACTGAGATAGAGAAACATCACTCTGCAACACACTTGCTTCATGCGGCGCTTAGAGAAATCCTGGGAGATCATATTGCTCAAGCAGGTTCACTCAATGATGATAAAAGATTGCGTTTTGACTTCTCTCATCCACAAGCGATGACGGTAGAAGAGATAGCCAAAGTGGAAGCATGGGTGAATGATAAGATATCTAGAGCTATCCCAGGTAAAACAGAAGTGATGTCCATTGATGAAGCAAAGAACTCTGGTGCTATGGCACTCTTTGGCGAAAAGTATGGTGATGAAGTACGTGTCGTCAGTTTTGCCGGAGATTCTATAGAGTTGTGTGGTGGTACACATGTAGAGAATGCTGCTCAGATAGGTCTTTTTATGATCACTAAAGAGAGTGGTGTAAGTGCCGGTGTGAGACGTATAGAAGCTATCTGTGGGAATGCTGCTAGAGAAGCAGTGAATGCACTTAGAGATGAACTTACCAACATTAAAACTGAACTCAAAAATCAAAATCCGATAGCAGGTATCGCTAAACTCAAAGAGCAGGTGAAAACACTGAAAGGTGAATTGGCTTCAGCAATGAGCAGCAGTCAAAAAGAGTTGAGTGCAGTTGAAGTCAATGGTGTGAATGTCATCGTAGAAGAAGTCGAAAATGGTGACATTAAAACTATGATCGATGAGCTCAAAAATAAATATGAGAACATTGCTGTAATGCTCTTTATGAAAAAAGGTGACAAAGTGATGCTTGCTGCAGGGTCTAAAAATACACCGATCAAAGCAGGTGACTGGATCAAGTCAATTGCTCCGATCGTTGGCGGTGGCGGCGGTGGACGACCTGACTTCGCACAGGCAGGTGGAAAAGATCCAAGTAAGATCACTACAGCGTTAGAAGAAGCAAAAGTCTATTTGAGTGAAGTGTTAGAAGGCGGAAATTAATATGACAGAACTATTTAACAACTATGGACATTTGATCGTTTTTTTACATGTGCTTTCTGC
>JBFEKK010000230.1:0-1990 GCA_041552675.1 Sulfurovum sp. | reverse complement strand
GTATTCAAGGCAAAGCCTTGAAATACTGAAGTTTCAGAGGTAATTATACGAGTTCGATAATTGCCATAGGTGCTGAATCACCTTTTCTCATACGTGTTTTAATAATTCTTGTATATCCACCGTTTCTGTCTGCATACTTTGGTGCGATTTCGTTTACAATCGTATTTGTACACTCTTTGTGTTGTAACATTGCAAAAATTGCTCTGTGTGCATTAAAATCACCAGAAGAAGCTTTAGTAATAAGCTTTTCAAAATAACTTCTAAGCTCTTTAGCTTTTGGCAATGTAGTCTCAATTCTACCTTCTTTTGTCAAAGCAATAGATAGGTTTTTAAGAAGCGCTGCTCTATGAGAAGACGTTCTATTTAATTTACGGTAACCATGCTTATGTCTCATAATATTCCTTTACTGTAACAACTATGCTTTAAGTTGTTCTATTTTCTTTACAAGATTGACTCTTGTAACGTCTGAAAGTTCAAAATCTGAACCAAATCCGTGCTCTACGAGACACTCAGAGATTTCATCTAAAGATTTTTTACCAAGATTTTTGATATTTTTAATCTCATTTTCACTCATCAACACCAATTCACCAAGGAACTTTAATCCAGCTCTGTCAAGTGAATTGAATGATCTTGCACTAAGTCCAAGACTATCTACAGTTTGCATGAAAGGTTTGAGTTCGCTATCATCACTGTTTCTTTTTACCGGTGCTACAGAGATATCTAAATCAAGTACCGTATTAAAAACAGAAAGTTGCTTATTCATTACTTCAAGTGCATTTGTAAATGCTTCAACCGGACCAATCTGACCATCAGTTTCGATATCGAATGTAATCTTTTCAAAGTTAGGATTGTCCTCTACAAGTACAGGCTCAATCTTATAATTAGCTTTTCTTACCGGAGTAAAGAAAGCATCAAGTGCAATACTGTCATTTTCAACATCATCTCTAAGGTCTTCACTTGGTACATAACCAATACCTTTAGAGATAACCACTGTAAAGTTAAGTTCTGCATCTTCATTCAGTGTTGCAAGTGGTAAATCACCATTCACAACTTCAATTTGATCATTGTTCAGATCTTGTGCTGAAACTTCTTTGTGACCAGAGAAACTGTATTTCAATTCAACTCTATCACTTTCGTCTTTAATTTTAAAACGAATATTCTTCAGGTTGATAATAAATACAGCAACATCTTCGTGCATACCTCTGATGTTATCAAACTCATGTGCAGCGCCTTCGATCTTGATCGAAATAGGTGCATACCCGATAGAAGAGCCTAAAATAAGTCTTCTTAGTGGGTGTGCGAGTGTAACAGCATAACCGCTCTCAAAAGGATAAGCAACGATTTCAGCACGGTTTGCGCTGATTTCATTTACTTCTACTTCTGTTGGCATAAATGGTGCAACTTTAATTTTTCTCATTAATAGCCTTTACTTATGTATTATTTAGAGTATAGCTCAACGATTAGACGCTCTTCAACTGGGATTGCGATTTCTTCTCTCTCTGGAATTCTTGTGAATAGACCAAAAAGTTTTTCTTTGTCCGTATCAACCCATTCAACCATACCAGTTTGGCTAGTAAGTTCGATTGATCTAAGGATCTGAGGGTTCGTTTTACTTTTCTCTCTAATCTCAATTTTTTGACCTGCTTTTACTCTATATGAAGGAATATCTACTCTTTTCCCATCTACAGTCACATGTCCGTGGTTTACGAATTGTCTTGCTGACGCTCTAGTCGTAGCAAATCCCATTCTATAAACAACATTGTCAAGTCTTTGCTCAAGAAGTTGAATAAGGATAGAACCTGTGTTCCCTTCTTTAGCGTTTGCTTCTTTATAAAGTGCTCTAAATTGTTTTTCACTTACACCATACATAAATTTAGCTTTTTGCTTCTCTTGAAGTTGAAGACCATATTCACTGATCTTTGTTCTTCTTTGTCCATGTTGTCCTGGTGCATATGGTCTTTTCTCCAATGCACTTTTACCAGCGAGTCTT
>JBFEKK010000229.1:0-2004 GCA_041552675.1 Sulfurovum sp. | reverse complement strand
GATGAGTCCTTCAACAGCTTCTCTTAGTGTGTGAGGCATTTGAGGAATTTTTTTCTCTCTGATCTCATCAAGGCTAAGTTCGAAAAGGTCTTCATCCATTGGTCCAACCATCTCATAACCGCCTTTTTTGATACCATCGATTCCAGCCATCATTAATGCAGCAAACCCAAGGTATGGACATGAAGTTGAATCTGGGAATCTTGTTTCGATTCTTGTTGCCATCTCACCCGCACCATAAGGGATACGACAAGCTGCCGATCTGTTTTGGCTAGAGTAAGTCAAGATAGATGGTGCTTCAAAACCTGGAAGAAGTCTCTTGTAAGAGTTTGTCGTAGGATTTGTAAATGCCGATACTGCTGCAGAGTGTTTAAAGATTCCACTTAGGTAGTCAAGTGCTGTTTTACTTAAATTTCCATATTCACCTTGTTTGTAGAAGAGATTCTTACCATCTTTCCAGATAGACTGGTGTACGTGCATACCGTTACCGTTATCACCATAAAGCGGTTTTGGCATAAATGTTGCTGTTTTACCGTTAAGGTGTGCTACCATTTTGACAACATATTTGTATTTTTGTACGTTATCTGCTGCTTCGATCAGTGTACCGAATTTGATACCGATCTCACCTTGACCCTGTGCCACTTCGTGGTGACCAAGCATTACTTCTAGACCTACTTCTTCAAGAAGTAGCATCATTTCAGCTCTTAGATCAACCATAGAGTCTGTTGGCATTACTGGGAAGTATCCACCTTTTGTACCTGGTCTGTGACCCATGTTCCCTTGCTCATATTTCGTATCATGGTTCCATTGACCTTCTTCAGTGTCCACTTTGTAGTATGCAGAGTTGATGTCATCTCTGAACTCAACATTGTCAAAGATAAAGAATTCATTCTCAGGACCGAAGTACGCAACATCACCGATGTTCGCGTCTTCAAGGTATTCTAAAGATTTTTTAGCGATCGATCTTGGACACTTTTCATACATTTGACCTTTGTAGATATCATACACATCACAGATTACAATGATAGTACTGTCAGCAGTAAAAGGATCAAGGAATGCAGTTTCAACATCTGGTTTAAGAAGCATATCTGATTTATGAATAGGCTGCCATGCCTCGATAGATGAACCATCAAATGGAAGACCTGCTTCTAGCATTTCAGCTGATACAGCATGCATTCTATAACTAATGTGGTGCCATGCACCTTTAATATCTGTAAATCTAAAATCTACAAACTCTACTTCATTTTCTTCACAATATTTGTAAAACTCATCTGTATTGTTAACAAATTTACCCATGTAACTACTCCTAAATTAAAATTATCACATATTGTAGCCATATATAAATTAGTTATATCAGTGTTTGTGCTTAAAAAGTAACCAATTGTCGATCTCGACCTTGAAAAGTAGCAGCTTTTGTGTATCCAATCTCTTTTACAAGTGCTGTTGCAAGGTCATATGAGAACCCTACCTGCTCAACTGAATGGGCATCTGAAGAGAAGGTAATAGGGATATCAAGCATATAAGCTTCTTCTAGTAATGCTCTTGACGGGTAGAGCTCACCTATAGGTTTGCGAAGACCGGCTGTATTGACTTCTAACACCATGTTTGATCTTTTGATGGCATGAAGGGCATCTTTTGCTAAAATTCTTACATCTTTTTTTGGCAGAAATTTAAATACCTTGATGAGGTCAAGATGTCCTACAATGTCGAATTTTCCTGATCTTGCCATCGCTTCAGTGGCTTCAAAATAGGCTTGCCATATCTCATCTATATCTTTGTTTTTCCATCCTGCAATGAATTCAGGGTTATCAAAGCTCCACTTATCGATGAAGTGTACAGAACCTATAAGGTAGTCCACGGTTGCCTGTAAAACACGATCGTCCATATGCCCGGGAAGATAATCCACTTCATAACCAAACAGTATATTGATATCATTCTTATAGCGTTCCTTAGCGTTCAGTATATCATCTGTATAGGCTTGCATCTCTTCAAAAGCGAGACGATAAT
>JBFEKK010000228.1:0-2005 GCA_041552675.1 Sulfurovum sp. | reverse complement strand
CATAATTTTTACTTCCTTTAATGAAGTCAAGCATAATAAGTCCATCATTGACCACAACACCAGCAAGTCCTATGACTCCCATCATACCAGGCATCGTCATATTTACACCCATGAGTTTTGTTCCGACCAAAGCACCAAAAAGAGAAAGTGGTATCGTTGTAAGTATGATCAATGGTAAGACCAAAGAGTTAAACATCCAAACCAAAGTGATAAAGATCAGGAATATGGCGATCATCAATGCCTGTCCAAGCTCTTTTTTCAACTTTGCATTCTCTTTTTCTTCACCCTTAATAATGATCTTGACCCCTTCTTTTTGTATTTCATCCAAAAGTGGTTTTAACTGTTGCATGACCTCAACGGGAGTAATGACCTTCTTTTCCACCCTTGCATACAGTGAACGTACTTTTTCACCGTCCTCTTTAAATATTTTGACAAAGCTTTTTTGATAGGTAAAATCGCAGATATCTGAAAGTCGCACCACTCTCTGTCCATCCGGGGTAGTCAGTTGAAAGTTTCCTATAGCTGATGCATCCTCTTTATAGACATCTTCTATCTTCACTCTGACCAAGCCTTCTTTATTGAACATCTTTGCATACTCAGCCTTGAGAAAAGCGCCCTTCAATACAGAGGTAACATACCCTTCACTAAAACCCAACTGTTGCCCGTATTCATTGACACGCAGCTTGAGTTCACGCTCTCCCTCATTGGCATTGTCTGCTATGTCTTCTACTCCGTTGATACTATCAAGCTTCTCTTCTACTCTTTTCATTGAAGCCAACATTTTGTCTCTATCTGGATGTTCAAAGCCAATCTCTATATCATTACTTACGATACCTGCCTGCTGTACATAGACATTAAATTCTTCATAGAGTTTTTCCTCATTGAGTTCTATTTTTTTGAATTTTTCAACAACGCGTTCTTGTATCTCTTTAGCGATCTCCTGGGAGAGTCTGTCTCTGATCATATCACTGCCGTCATATTCCAAGGAAAATACGGGATTGATATATTTGTCAAAAAAGTTTTCCGGTGCTTTTTCATGTAGATTGATAAAGATCTGGAAAAGGTTTTCTCCTAGCTCAAAACTTTGATCTTTGTTAAACTTAAATCCTATCACCGATGTGACAGAATCCATCTCTTTTTTATCCAGTATCTCCAGCAGTGCTTCCTCTATCTGTGTGACATAAACTTCAGTATCTTGTAGATCGTTGTTTATGTTTACTTTTCCGTTCAGATAGACCTGCTGTGCATCGAACTCAGGGAAAAGCTGAAACTTCGTGATCTTTAGCATACCAAAAGTAGCCAAAATGATCAGTGTCAATATGATCGCAAGTGAACGTTTCTTATGATCTAAAAGTTTTCCTAGAAATTTCTGATACCATGCTATCCATCCTTTCCAAAAATTTTCATCATATTTCTCTTTTTTAAAGGTTCCCATAGTATAAAACTCTTTTGCATGTAAAGGCAAAAAGTAAAATGCTTCAAACAAGGAAGAGACGAGCAGTACTGATATCATCACAGGTAAAACCTGCATAAACATCCCCATTTTACCGCTCATGATCAAAAGTGGCAAAAATGCAAATATCGTGGTCAATGTTGCCGTAAGTACTGCAGGAAACATCTCTAGTGCACCTTCTATAGCAGCATCTCTTGGCGTCTTTCCCATCTCCATATGCCTATAGATATTTTCCGCTACAACAATGGCTTCATCAACAAGCATACCAAGAGCGATGAGTGCTCCAAGCAGCGTCAGCATATTCAAACTGTAGCCTATCATATCCATCACGATAAGCGTAATAAAAAAACTAGCCGGTATCCCGATACCAACCACCCATGCGATCCGCATATTAACAGACAAAAAGAGTGCCATAAAGACCAAAATAAGCCCAAATAAAATGTTTGAAGAAACAAGGTTCAAACGATTCTTGATCCAGATAGAAGTATCCGTATAGGCTTCAAATCTAACATTCTCATATTTTTCATTAAACGCTACAAGTATTTTACGTAT
>JBFEKK010000227.1:0-2040 GCA_041552675.1 Sulfurovum sp. | reverse complement strand
TGACAGATTCTTCTATAATGCCTACACCCAGTCCCGTCTTGCCTGAGCCCGTCATTCCTATGATCGCTGCATGGGTGGTAAAGTTTTTGTTTTTAAGCAAGGTAAGAGCTTCTGTAGCTTCCATACTTTGCTTGTCTATGTCTTTACCCAGATAAAATAGTCCTAACTTTTCATATATCTCTTCCATTCCCTGATCCTTTATTCTAAAATATATACTGTCTATTTTAGCAAAAGTTCATTGGATTATTCTGTAGAGGGAAAGGTATATTTTATAAAAGAATTTACGGAGCAGTCGTTGTATTTTTATCTGAAAGTTCTTTCTTTTTCACAGGCTTGATAATACCCTGTAACATAAAACTGATAGGTTCTTTACCTTGCTGCTGTATAAGTACCAGGACCTTGTCTTTTTCATGGTAGACATCAAAAAGCTCTATCCCCGTTAGGACAGGATCAATTTCAACTCTTTCTTCTACGCGCAGGGGTAAATGGTACGCATTTCCTTCTATTCGCGCCAGTGTATTCTCTTTTTTAAGCACGACCCAACAGACTTTTGCAGAAGGTAAAGCATACAGGGAATTTCGTGTCTCTTCGATGCAGACTCTGCTGAATTCATCTTTTGTTATCGTGATATTGCCATCAGAGTCTATCATATCCAAATACAATACTTTGGTGGCATTGGTGGTTTTTTTCGACTTTTCCAAGTATTGTGCAAGTTGTTGATTGGAGTCTTGCATCATATCTACAGAAGAAAAAAGGGCTACGATCACGATACCCATAAGGGCGATAGAGATAAGCACTTCTAAAAGGGTGAATGCTTTACGGTTAGTCATTGACCTTAGCCGTCCATAAGCCCGACACGGATGGCTTCTTCATAGCTGGTATGCCCTTCTAAAAGCATCACTTTGAGCTTATCGGCGATGGTTTTCATGCCTTCTTTCTTCATCGCCTCTCTTATTTGATGGTCATTAAAGTCATCTTTCATCATCTTTTTGACCTTATCATCAACGATAAAAAGTTCTCCAATGGCCTGTCTGCCTTTATAGCCTGTAAAATCACACGCTTTACACCCTACTGCTTTAAAGAACAGTTTTTCTTCAGGCACACCTATCTCTTGTGCTGTTGAAGGAGCAAGCTTTGTCTCTTTTTTACAGTGAACACAAAGTTTACGTGTAAGCCTTTGGGCCATTACACCCAACAGTGTAGAAGAAACAAGAAAGTTTGCTATGCCCATATCCATCAAACGGCTTAAGGCCGATGTTGCATCATTGGTATGCAAGGTGGAGAGAAGCAAGTGTCCGGTCAATGCTGAACGCAATGCGATCTCTGCTGTTTCGTTATCACGTATCTCCCCTACCATGATAATGTCTGGGTCTTGTCTCAAAATAGAACGTAACCCTGCCGCAAAGGTAAGCCCTACTTTGCTGTTTACCTGTATTTGAGAGATGTTGTCTGCATTGTACTCTACTGGATCTTCTACGGTAATGATATTCTTATCCGGTGTAGAAATATGCTGCAGACAGGCATGCAGGGTGGTTGATTTACCTGAACCTGTGGGTCCGGTTACCAGTATCATACCGTGTGCATGGTTGAGCAGTCTATAGAGGTCTTGCGTGATCTCCTCTGCAAAACCTAAAGATTCAAGTGTTGGGATATGTTCTGTTTGTGCAAGGATCCTCATCACAACCCTTTCTCCATGATAGGTAGGAAGTATGGAAACCCTTACATCAATACTTTTCCCGGAAATCGCTAATTGTGTACGTCCATCCTGAGGCACTCTTTTCTCAGAGATATCAAGGTTTGATATGACCTTAATACGGTTAATGACCAAGGTCACAATACTTTTATCGAGATCAAGATGTTTTTTAAGCGCACCGTCTATACGTAAACGTACTTCGCCTTTCTTCTCTCCGCTCTCAATGTGAATATCACTTGCCCCTTTTTGGAGCGCTTGGAAAAAGAGTGAATTAACCAGCTTGATGATAGGTGCAGACTCTTCACTAGAAAGCAAGTCCTGGGAATTACGGATAAACTCCAGCAGGT
>JBFEKK010000226.1:0-2049 GCA_041552675.1 Sulfurovum sp. | reverse complement strand
TGAAACCTACATTGGGTGATAAGAGTGGTTTTGTGGTACGTGACATCAAAGCCGGTTTTTTAGCCACTTCTGCACTAGGTGATATTCTTGAGGTCACAACAAAGATTTTGGCGTTTAAACGCTCATACGTGGTACTCTTACAAGAAGTATGGAAAGAAGATGTGAAGGTCTTTAGTATGGAAGTTGTTTTAGTCTATGTTGATGAAGGAAAACCTTGCCGTATCCCCGAAGAATTCGAGGATATCTTTAAAGCATATTAAGCTAAGAAAAGATGTGTAGCAGCAACTGCAAATGCAGATGCACCTATATATCCTGCTCCAAACATAAATGAAGAAATGAGTTTTAGCAGAGGTTGATATCTCCATTTGACCAATAAAATAATAAGCGATCCGATCAGAGCCGGTAAAAATACATAGGCCATGTCAAATCCTAAGCCAAAACTATTTGGTATAAGAATTTGTGTTGAAACTACTAATCCAATAATAGCTACGATAGCAACATACATGGCCATATATTTAACGGTACCGTATTTTGATAAACTCTCATCCAAACTAAGCTCTTTTGTAAAAGCATCCTTAATATCAGAAAAATCAGAGTCTTTTAACGACATCTCTTCCATAATAAGAAAAGCAATAATACTGCCAAAATAACCTATAGCAATCGCAATCATTAACATACCCATTTTCAATCCTTTAATTTATGATTTATGACTCAGTTTATTGTAACTAAAATATTATAACATTAATTTTAATTATATAATGAGTTAATAAAATATTTTAAATGTTTAAAAAGATATGGTGTTAGAGATAAGTAAAGAAGGAGAAAATTAAAATAGAGATAAAAGCTTCCTACCTTCAACAGGTAGGAAAGTTGATGATGAGTCGAGTGTGACTACTCAACCATCGCTTCAAGTTCTTCTTTAGAAACTTTGTTGAAGTTCAAGTATTTATAAATGTCATCAGACATCTCTGGCTTGATCTTATTCTGTACGATCTCTAAATACTCAGAAGCCGTTGGTATTTTTCCTTTCAATGCGACCACAGCAGCAAGCTCAGCAGAACCAAGATAAACTTGTGAACCTTTACCAAGTCTGTTGTCGAAGTTTCTTGTTGATGTAGAGAATACCCATGCATTTTGCTTAACAGCTGCTTGGTTACCCATACAGAGTGAACATCCAGGAGGCTCAATACGTGCACCCGCCATTCCAAAGATAGAGTAATATCCCTCTTCAGTCAATGTTTTCTCATCCATCTTCGTTGGAGGACAGATCCAAAGTCTTGTATCAACTGGACCTTCACCTTTAAGAACTTCTGCATTTGCTCTGAAGAGACCGATGTTTGTCATACATGAACCAACAAATACTTCATCGATATCTGTTCTTAGACCTGCTGCATGCACTTCAGAAAGTGTTTTAACATCATCCGGGTCATTTGGACACGCTACGATCGGCTCTTTGATCTCAGACATGTTAATTTCGATAACCGCTGCATAATCAGCATCTGTATCTGCTTCCAATAACACTGGATTAGCGATCCAGTCTCTCATTTTCTGTGCACGTCTCTCAAGTGTTGCTTTATCTTCGTAACCTTGAGCAATCAACTCTTCGATAAGTGCAATGTTAGACTCTAAATACTCAATGATCGGCTCTTTGTCAAGCTTAACTGTACAAGCAGCAGCAGAACGTTCAGCAGAAGCATCAGAAAGCTCAAACGCTTGTTCACATTTAAGTTGCTCAAGACCTTCGATCTCTAGTACACGTCCTGAGAAGATGTTTTTCTTTCCAGCTTTTTCAACGGTTAAAAGACCATCTTTGATCGCTTGGTAAGGGATAGCATTTACCATATCACGTAGCGTGATACCTGGTTGCATTTCACCTGTAAATCTTACAAGTACAGACTCAGGCATTGTAAGAGGCATCATACCTGTTACGGCAGCAAAAGCAACAAGACCTGAACCAGCTGGGAATGAGATACCAATTGGGAATCTTGTGTGTGAATCTGCACCAGTACCTACTGTATCAGGAAGACACATTCTGTTTAGCCATGAGTG
>JBFEKK010000225.1:0-2070 GCA_041552675.1 Sulfurovum sp. | reverse complement strand
TTTTCATACCCTTCAGCATCACCATCTTCTATAGTGTTGATGATATTATCCGCTCCTTTTACCAATGCCCCTCTTACAAGCATATACATAGACTGGTCAGCTACAGGTCTGTGTCCCGGTGTGATGAAGTATGGTGTGGGTACAGACGTTGTCACTGTCACATCATACTGTCCTGTAGGCTTAAAAGTGATCTTTTTTGTCACTGTCACAGAAGAGAGTGTTTGTGTTAAAGTCACTGCTTGAGGACCTTTGCTCACATCTATCGTTTTACTTCCACTGGTTACATAAGGTGTTTTAAATGCCTCTTCATTCAATTTTACATCTGAAAATCTTACTTCCAATGGCTTCACTTCATTCGCACTTAAAATTTTTAAATTGTTACCATCTTCATCATGATACTTCGCTTCTAAAAGTTCAACTTGAGAGATACGTCCGTATTCATCTACAGTCATAATAAAGTTATCAGATTTAACAGAGATCAAACCCGTTGATGCCATTTGCACTGGTGCACTTGCTGCTGTTGTTGATGCACTTGGTGTAGGTACGTTTGCTTTATCTACTATAGGAGTTTGATGTGCTGTATTTGTAGTTTGTTCTGTGGTTTGTGTAGGTTTTGCAGCCGGGAAAAAATAGCTATAGCCTATAAATACAAAGAAAGAAAGTACCAGTGCCAGAAGAAGTCGTTTATTTAAATCTTGTTGTTCCAAAATTATACCTTTTATAATATGTCAGTGATAGTATAGTGTTAACTGTGTTAAATTATGTTGCAGTACACTTCTTAAGTGCATGTAGATACGCTTTACGAGTTACAGAATAGTTTTCTTCAATAAGTGCAGGTTTTGCAACCAATACGTAACTACCTTGAGATAAGAGGTTTATATTTTCGATGAAATGTGCCCTTAACAAACGTTTTGCTCTGTTTCGATGAACTGCATTTCCAATTTTCTTAGAGGCTACAAAACCTACTTTATACTCATCACTCTTTTTGAAGAAAAGTACAAAATAAGGTGTATGCCATGTTTTTGTGGCGTGTTTATACACGCTGTTGAACTCTTTACTGGTTTTAATCCTAGTAAAATGTTTTATAGAACTGATGTTTTTATACCAGAAGTATTATACAGCTAGTCTTTTTCTACCCTTAGCTCTTCTTGCAGAAATAACTTTTCTACCATTTTTAGTTTTCATTCTTGTTCTAAATCCGTGCGTTCTTTTTCTTGGTGTACTATGAGGTTGGTATGTTCTTTTCATTCCGAATCATCCTTAATAAATTTTTACCTACATTTCTGCGGTATATTTGGACGGGATTTTACTGTAAAATCCCTTAAAACCTACTAATTATTGCAAACTTCTGAAAACAATTTCATTAGACTTATTCGACAGTTTACTTTTTGCAAACGTTTCCAGTAATTTGAGTATTACCTGTTTAGGCGTGTAATGTGTAGCTCTTACTTCTACTTCAGTACAATAAATATCTGTACCCATATCTAACTCGATATTTCTAATAAGTCTTTCTGCAAACCGATATCCTCCATCAACCTTGGTATCTTGGCAAAGCATCACATAGAGCGATTCTTCTTTATCAATTTCAAGTAAAATATCTGTTGCACGCTTCTCTTTATTCAATAAAGTACTTAAATCTACATCTTTCGCTGTCAAAAGCATAAGCACAAAAGCTTGTTGATTCTCATTTTCCATAAGATAATAAATAACATCGATCATAGTTTCTAATTTATCTAACATTTTAACAGCAAGTTGGATCTCCTTACCGTTAAATCTTAAGCCTTCACTGCGATTTTCATTTTCCCTTGCACCCATAATAATACATCTCCTTCTTATCCAATTAAAATATTTGCTCCATTATAACAAAATATTTTGGATTCTATTGTTATAATTTCTCATGAAAAATACACACTATACTTTACCTTCTCCTTGTTGGCTGCTAGAAGAAGAAAAACTGCTAAAAAATCTTACACTGATCTCAGATATTAAAAAACAGAGTGGAGCTAAAGTATTACTTGCACTCAAAGGGTATGCTTTGTGGAAAAGTTTCCCGCTTATCAAACCTTATCT
>JBFEKK010000224.1:0-2073 GCA_041552675.1 Sulfurovum sp. | reverse complement strand
CCGTAAATTTATTAAGTTTGAAAGTCATCCAAAGACTGTTAAGAAAGAGAATTAATGGAAAAAATTGTCTATAACATCATTAACAGTAAGCGGAATAAGTGGATTGTAACCCTGATTGTACTTTTTTCTATGGGGGCTGCAATCATGATGATACCTACGAAACTGGTACTTGCCCGTATGCTTCCGGGGAAAAGTGCAAATACCATGAGTATCTATGTTGACACAGCAACAAATGCATCTGTAAAAGAAACAGAGTCTGTTACAACATGTATCGTGAACTATCTGAAACAAGAAAAAGAGATCACAGATATGGAAGTATACTTGGGGCAGGGGGCACCACTTGATTATGCAGGACTGGTAAAGGGAAGTGCGCTTAAAAGGATGAAAAACCAAGCAGAGATAGTTCTCAATTTTACAAATAAAAATGATCGAGATGAACCTACCTATATGATGGCGCATCGTCTACGACCTCTTATTCAAAGTGAATGTGGAAATATTGCACCCCATACTTCTATCAAATTCATAGAGATGCCTGCTGGTCCTCCGACTTTGGCAACGATCGTTGTAGAACTCTATAATGCAAATGAGAGTGCATTACGAAAGATGTCAGCTAAAGTTGCAAAGATACTTGAAGATACAGAAGGACTGGTTGATGTAGATGTGATGCAGGATGACATTTATACAAAGTATAACCTTGTACCGGACAAGGAAAAGATCATATTGAGTGGACTCAATGTTGAGCAGGTAAATCAGATTATTTATCTTGCGTTTAAAGGGATGCCAATAGCTGAGAAAAATACAAAAAACCAGCAAGATCAAATCCCTATTTTTCTAAGACTTGATGATGAAACACGTGTAGTCGAAGAAGGTACTGAAGCTTCTTTACTCAATAAGCTCTTTTCATTAGAGCTTATGAATGATAAAGGAATGATGGTACCTATAAGTGAAGTAGTAGAGGTAAAAAGTGCGGATTCAAGTCCTACAATCTTTAGAAAAAATCTTAAAAATATGGTTACGATTACTGCAGAATGTGATATGGTAAGTCAAGTATATCCTCTACTTGAAGCCAGAGAAAAGATGCTTGAGGTACTTAAAGGCGAATATAATATGAGTAAAGTTCCAGGGATCAATACCTATATGTTCGATCTTGTTGCAGTAGACAAAGAGACTGGAGATGAAGTACTTATACGCTGGGATGGTGAGATGAAAGTTTCACTTGATACATTCCGAGATCTGGGTGGTGCATTTATTGCTGCACTGGTCTTGATGTTTTTACTCATGGTTGTGTACTATAAGTCTTTTGCTTTGAGCGGTATAGTCCTTGTAGGAAGTTTTCTTTCTATTATAGGGGTTATTGTAGGCCATTGGATCACTGATAAGATATCACTTTATGCAGCAGATACACATTTTTTCCTTACTGCAACATCACTGATAGGTTTTATTTCACTTATGGGAATCAGTGCGAGAAGTTCATTACTGCTGATAGACTTTTCAAAGTCTTTGATCGCTGATGGAATAGAGAAGAAAAGAGCCATAGCTGTTGCAACAGCCACACGTGCAAAACCGATCATGCTTACTGCTATTGCAATCATTCTTGGAAGTTTATTGCTGGCAACAGACCCTATCTTTGGTGGATTGGGTGTAGCACTCATTTTTGGAAGTATAGCAGCAACATTGGTTTCATTATACTTCATCCCTGTATTAATGGATAATGCGAAGGATTTGATGCCAAATGGAGATGGAAAAGATGATAAGGAAAGGCGAGGT
Source organism: Sulfurovum sp. (assembly GCA_041552675.1). Classification (GTDB taxonomy): domain Bacteria; phylum Campylobacterota; class Campylobacteria; order Campylobacterales; family Sulfurovaceae; genus Sulfurovum. Next base: position 306 of record JBFEKK010000224.1, on the reverse strand, counting down.
ACATGGTGTATCTTGACCGATAACATTAAGTCACTTTTCCCTGAAAAAAAGGGATATAAGGATGATGATAAGAATCAAATACATCATGAAGATACTCTGCTATACGAAGGGTATGAATGTGAAGAAGACAGTAGGACTACATGGTGTAAACTGATTGATAATGTGAAGTCTTTTTTCCCTGAGAAGAAAGAAACAAAAGCGGAAGAGAAGGAGCTGTTGCAGACGCAAGATACTTTACAATACGAAGAAGATGAGCCTAAAGAAAAAAATAAAATGACATGGCGTACCACACTCATAGATAAGATT
>JBFEKK010000223.1:0-2078 GCA_041552675.1 Sulfurovum sp. | reverse complement strand
CTTATCTTGGCAGGTACCCTGATATTTACTTTTTATAATTCACTTTTTATGTTTGATATCATACTTACATTTTGGGTATTTGTTGGTGTTTTTGGTATCGTACAAGCTATAGAAAAAGAGACGCTTCTCTCATTTGTCCTCATCTCACTTTCATTTGGCTTTGGTATATTAACCAAAGGGCCAGTCATTTTAGTACACCTTCTTCCACTATTACTACTCGCATCCTATTGGAGTTCTCAAAAAGTAGATAAACGTTTTTATTTTAAATTTTTCTTTGCATTTTTAGGGGGTGTTGCCATTGCACTTTCCTGGGCGATTCCAGCAGGCATTGCCGGTGGTGAGGCGTATCAACATGCTATCTTCTGGGGTCAAACAGCTGATAGGATGGTAAACTCTTTTGCACACCAAAGAGGTATTTGGTGGTATCTTGCCCTGTTACCATTATTACTTTTCCCATGGTCATTCCATAAATCATTTTATACTTCACTCAAGCAGACAACCATGGATGATGGATTAAAAATGCTGTTAGTATGGATGCTCTCTGCCCTGCTTATATTTTCATTTATCAGCGGTAAACAGGTACATTATATCTTGCCTGAAATTGCTGCATTTTCCCTCTTTTGTGCAAGGGTTCTAACTACTACTGATCCTCACATGAAAAACTATACAAGGTCGATCGGATATACCTATCTTTTCTTTGCAATGGTATTCGCCATTGCCCCTTTTGTCACACCAAAATCCATCACATTCCCTCTGGACCACACTGCTTTTTTAGTCTCTGCATTTTTACTATTTGCTCTTGGTATCTATCTTTTAAAAAAGAATTTTACACTGCAAAACAATGCAATAAAGGTCATGGCATTAAGTATCATCGTACCTGTTTTCGCAATACATTTTTCAATTCACAATTTTTTAGCAGCACAAGACATTTCTAGATTTTCACAGAAAATATCATCTTTGCAAGAAAAAGGTATACGGGTAGCACATGATAAAAAATACCATGATCAATTTCATTTTTTGGGAAGATTACATGATCCTATCATCGTTTTAGCAAGTAAAGAGAAAATCGCTAAGTTTATACGGAACCATCCTGATGGAATGATCATTACTTACCGCAGGAAAAAGAATATGCATAAAATAGATCAAAATCTTATCACGGATAAGACAAGCTTCAAAGGAAAATACGCCATTCTCATCAAAGCGGAACTTTACGACAAACTAAATCGTGCACCTTGACATTAAACTTACTTCTTCTGCAAAAATACGCCACTCTCCACATGCTCCGTATGTGGAAACTGATCAAACATCGCTGCTTCAACAACCTCATGTGTTTGTATCAGTGTTGTAAGATCTCTTGCAAGTGTTTCAGGGTTACATGAGATATAGATAATATTTTCTATATCTGAAATAAGCGCTATGGTACCCTCATCCAATCCGGCTCTTGGCGGATCTACCAATACCGTACTGAAATTGTAACTTTCCAGATCTATCTCTTTGAGCCTGGAAAACTCTCTTGCACCATTCAAAGCCTCTGTCATCTCTTCTGATGCCAGTCTTGCGAAAGTAATATTTTCAATAGTGTTAAGTGCACAATTTTCAAGTGCCGCATGGATGGAGCGTTTACTGATTTCTGTAGCCAAAACTTTATCAAAGTAATGGGACAGAGGCAGTGTAAAATTCCCCAGACCACAATAACTTTCTAAAAAATCACCATACCCTACCGTTTTGGCTTGCTTGATAGCCCACTCTATCATCTTGATATTCACTGTAGGATTTGGCTGGGTAAAGCCACTCTCATACTGCACATACGTGAATGTCTTAGCATCTACATCCAACTTTTCTGTTACAAATTCATCCGAAAGGATCACTTTTTGTTTACGGCTTCGCCCCATAATCTTACAGTTGAGGTCTGCTTCAAGCTCTTTTGCCTCAGCACGCCAAATATCATCGAGTTTTCTATGATACAACATGGTGACAAGACATTCATCTGTAGTCGTTGCCAAAAACTCCACGGCAAAAAGACGTTGTTTTAACACTTCTGTAGAAGCATTGATCTTTTCAAGTAACTTCCACATACG
>JBFEKK010000222.1:0-2109 GCA_041552675.1 Sulfurovum sp. | reverse complement strand
GCCTTCAGGCATGATGGATGGGATGATCACTGCCATACGTAACGGACTGGATGAAGCAGGATTTGTAAACCTTCCTGTCATGTCTTACTCCACCAAGTTTGCTTCAGCCTATTATGGTCCCTTTCGAGATGTAGCTGAGTCCAGTCCAAGTTTTGGAGACAGAAGAAGCTACCAAATGAACCCTGCAAACAGAAATGAAGCGATCCAGGAGAGTATAGAAGATGAAAAAGAGGGTGCAGACATTCTGATGGTCAAACCTGCACTTGCTTATCTTGATGTGGTAAGAGATGTTAAGAACAACACATCACTTCCACTTGCCGTCTACAATGTTTCTGGTGAATACTCTATGCTCAAAATGGCAGCTAAAGCGGGAGTGATAGACTATGACAAGGTCATGATGGAAACGCTCATGGCATTTAAACGTGCAGGTGCGGATATCATCATCACTTATCATGCAAAAGAAGCAGCGATCCTTTTAAACAAATAACCCATTTACAACCTGCACGTACCTAAAAAGTGCAGGTTTCTACAACTTTCAACCCTTTTATGGTAGAATAATCTCTTTTAAATTTTCAACCCCCGACTATCTATCAAAATAAACAAGGTTGAAAGACACGAGGATACAGTGATGAGACACTTTTTAACACTCAAAGATTTTACGAAAGATGAAATCTTTGAGATGATAACATTGGCACAGAAGATAAAAGCACAGACAAAACAAAAAAAGTTTGTACCTTATATGGAACACCAGACACTTGGAATGATCTTTGAAAAGAGTTCTACGCGTACACGTGTGAGCTTTGAGACAGGTATCTACCAACTTGGTGGTGTGGGACTGTTCCTCTCTGCTAATGACATACAGTTAGGGCGTGGTGAACCTATGAAAGATACGGCTCGTGTTATCAGCCGTATGGTCGATATGGTAATGATACGTACCTTTGAGCAGTCAAAACTCGAAGAGTTTGCGAACTACTCTAAAGTGCCTGTGATCAATGGATTGACAGATTCTTACCATCCTGTGCAACTCATGACTGATTACCTCACGATGATAGAACATGGTAAAGACAAAGATCCTGTGGTTGCGTATGTCGGTGATGGAAATAACATGACACACTCATGGCTGATGCTTGCAGCTAAACTTGGGTTTGAACTGAGAGTGGCTACACCTCAAGGGTATGAGTGTGATGAAGCGATTGTCAAAGAAGCGCTTGAAATAGCCAAAGAGAGCGGTGCGAAGATCACCTTTGGTCACGACCCTAAAGAAGCAGTCAAAGATTGTGATGTCGTGACTACAGATACTTGGGTCTCTATGGGACAAGAAGATGAAAAAGAAGAACGTGTTCGTGTATTTGATGGCTATATGGTAGATGAAGCTATGATGTCTCTGGCTAAACCTGATGCTATCTTCTTGCACTGCCTACCTGCATACAGAGGCTACGAAGTGAGTGAAGAGACTTTTGAAAAACATGAAGAGGTTATCTTTAGCGAAGCAGAGAACAGACTACATGCACAAAAAGGTATCATGGTATGGTTGGATGCGCACCGTAATGACGGAATCGACTAAATGAGCAATATAGATTTCGAAAAGTTCAGTAAATACTCCAAGCCGGGGCCAAGATACACCTCTTACCCTACAGCCTTAGAGTTCAGTGATGACTTCAAATATGAGGATTATATTCACTACCTGGAAAACTCAAAAGAGAAACTCTCACTCTATGTACACTTGCCTTTCTGTAGATCTGCATGTTACTTCTGTGGATGTAATGTTGTTTTTACTTCCAAGGAAGAGAAGCTTTCAAGATACATAGAATACTTGAAAAAAGAAGTAGACCTTTTAGCTGAACATATCGACACATCCCGTGAAGTGATACAGTTTCACTTTGGTGGAGGTACACCGACTTACTACAAAGCCTTTGAACTCGATGAGATCGTTACCTATATCAAATCAAAGTTTCCCAACTGGAGTCAAGAGGCTGAGATCAGCTGCGAGATAGACCCTCGTTTCTTTAATGAAGATCAAATGAAAGTCTTCCAGAAACATGGTTTTAACCGTATAAGCTTTGGTGTACAGGACCTTGATGAAAAAGTACAAAAAGAGATTCACCGTGT
>JBFEKK010000221.1:0-2114 GCA_041552675.1 Sulfurovum sp. | reverse complement strand
CTTAGAAGAAGAAACCTTTTAATGCTTTTCTTCGCAACAGAGGTTATGCTTAATGCAGTAAATATAGCATTTGCAGCTATTTCACACTATTACAATGATTTAACAGGGCAAATGTTTGCATTCTTTATTATCGCTATTGCAGCGAGTGAAGTGGCAGTCGGCCTTGGTATATTAATTGTATTGTATAAAAAATATGGAAGTCTTGATTTAGATGACCTTGCAAGCATGAGAGGATAATAATGGAAAATTTAGTATATATAGCACTTTTTGCACCATTTGTAGGGTCTCTTTTCGCAGCTTTATTTGGTATGAGTGAAAGAAAAATATTTGTAGGTATTGTAGGATCTCTATTGATAGGTCTGTCGTTTGTCGCTTCAGCAACATTGGCATACAACCTTTATACAACAGGTACAGTAGTACATGTGACAATGATGGATTGGATCAATGCTGGAGATTTAAATATACCATTTGGTTTTGTAGTTGATCAAATCTCTGTAACCATGATGACGGTAGTTACTTTGGTTTCTACTGTAGTACATATTTATGCAATTGGTTATATGGATCACGATAAGAGTTTTAACAGATTCTTTTCATATCTTTCAGCTTTCGTATTCTCTATGATGATACTTGTGATGTCAGATAACTTTGCTGGTCTATTTATAGGTTGGGAAGGTGTTGGTGTCTGTTCATGGTTACTTGTTGGTTTTTGGTATCACAAGCCAGATCAGACAAGAGAAGAAAATCCTTCTATCTCTCCGTCTTGGGCAGCCAATGAAGCATTTATTATGAACCGTATCGCTGACCTTGGTATGTTGATTGGTATCTTTATTCTTTACTGGAATACAGGTTCTCTTCAGTATGATGAAGTATTTTCTCAACTCCCATATCTTGGTGAAACGGTTTTAGTAACAGCGGCGATCGCACTCTTTATCGGTGCGATGGGTAAATCAGCTCAATTCCCACTACATACATGGTTAACAGATGCGATGGAAGGTCCTACACCGGTTTCTGCATTGATTCACGCAGCAACAATGGTAACAGCAGGGGTTTTCTTAGTTATTAGATCTAACCCATTGTATAGTATGGAAGAAGTTGCCGGAGTAAGTTTCTTCATCGCATCACTTGGTACATTTGTTGCATTCTACGCAGCATCAATGGCGCTGGTTGAACGTGACTTGAAAAGAATTATTGCTTACTCTACGCTTTCACAGTTAGGATACATGTTTGCAGCAGCAGGACTTGGTGCGTATTGGATCGCACTTTTCCACCTTGCAGCACACGCATTCTTTAAAGCACTTCTATTCCTTGGTGGGGGTAACGTGATGCACGCCATGCATGATGAACTTGACCTCTTTAAGATGGGTGCACTTAGAAAGAAAATGAGAGGTACATGGATCTATATGACTATCGCTTCTATTGCACTTGCTGGTTTACCGCCACTTGCAGGTTTTTGGTCAAAAGATGCGATTATCGAAACGGCATTTAATGAACATACGTATATCTTATGGGGTATGCTGGTCATCACTGCGGGAATGACGGCATTTTATTCATTTAGACAAGTGTTTTTATCATTCCATGGTGAAGATCGTTATACAGCACTAGGATTCCACCCACATGAAATGTACAAATTTGTACTTGTAGCAATGTCTCCTCTTGCAGTACTTGCTATTATCACAGGATGGTTTATGGGATCATACAAAGCGTTTATCTATAAGATAGGCGAGACTGTTCAATATGAAATGTCTGACCATACACATCACTTGGCAACTTATTTGGGTCTTATTGTTATCTTTTTTGCACTCTCTGGTATCGGTTATGCCTATTATAAATATGCAAGAACAGGTGAGAATGCTTGGAAAAGAAGTGAAAAAGTTGAAAACGGTTTCTTCTATAAACTACTTGCCAACCAATATTATGTGCCAAAATTCTATGAAGAATTTATTACAAAACCATATATGATGATTTCTGAGAAATTCTGGACAGAGGTAGATTTAAAAATAGTAGATGCAACAGTAGACAATATTGCGAAGTTCCTTTACGGTTCTGGTGATAAAACAAGAAGTATGCAAACAGGTAACCTTTCAAACTATCTAAACTGGATGGCTGTTGGTGCG
>JBFEKK010000220.1:0-2121 GCA_041552675.1 Sulfurovum sp. | reverse complement strand
CTTGCATGTGTTAAGCACGCCGCCAGCGTTCACTCTGAGCCAGGATCAAACTCTCCATTAAAAATGAAATGGTTTGAACCATTGTCAAAGAATCACTTAATTTATTTCTAAATAAGTTAATCTTTATCCAATTTTTTAAAAATTGGTAAAATTAAAACTCAAATAGACGTTGATTTGTTTACTTATATTTGGTTGTCAAAGATCATTCAATAACACTCTTCCTAGCAACTCGCTAGCCGTCCATGTGTTGTTGGACGCGTATTATAGCACCGAACTTCTTCCTTGTCAAGGGTTTTTTACGAAATATACGAAATTTGTTGAAAAAAATTATTTACTTACATCATTATATGTAAAATTCACTCTCCATGCCTAATATTTAAGTATAGTATTTTATAATCCTAGACCAGTTAACACTCAAGGAATACTTATGCGTCTACTTTTTCTACTTCCTCCTCTATTCTTTTTATCTGCATGCATGGATACAGCTGAAGTACCTACTTCAAGTGCTGAAGAGAAAAGTACTACACAGATCCAAAGCAATAAAACAGAGGCACAAAAAGCACAGGATGAGTACAAAAAGTTACAAGAAAAAAGAGAAAAAGAGTAAATGCTATTATTAACCTTAGATTAATCTCTCTGGACTATACTTTGCATTAAATTAACAATTGAAGGAAAATATTATGGCTTTATATGATAGAGACTATACGTCAGCAGAAGCTGGCTACGTTCAAGAAGGCGCATCTGTAAGCTTCATGAAACAAACTTACCAACTGTTGGCTGCGAGTATGATCGCTGCTGCTGCAGGGGCTTATGCAACTATGCCTTATGCTGAGACGATTATGCAATACAAGTGGTTCATTTTTGGTGCTGAGCTCTTTATGCTTTTTATTGGTCTTGGAATGACAAGAGATAAGCCTGGACTTAATATGGCAGCACTTTTTGTCTTTACTTTTTTGACAGGTGTCTCTTTGGTGCCACTTTTGGCTTCACTTATCGGTGCAGGTAATGGTGCAGTGATCGGGAATGCGTTCCTTATGACCTCTGTACTTTTTGGTGCGTTAAGCATGTTCGCTATTAACAGTAAAACAGATTACTCAAGTTGGGGAAAACCACTCTTCATCACACTGATCGTAGTGATTATCGCATCATTGGTAAATATGTTTATACTTCAAAGTCCAATGATGCATGTGATTATTACTGCAGGTATCTTACTTTTATTTAGTATCTTCACTATCTATGATACACAGAACATAGCAAATGGTGCATATGACTCACCGGTAGATGCAGCTGTATCTCTTTACCTGGACTTCCTAAATATGTTTACAGCACTCCTCCAGCTTCTTGGAATCTTCGGAAGTGATGACTAAAGAAGAGACTTCGGAAAAGATTGCGCGTCTTATCGATGCCAATCTTAATCGACTTAAAGAGGGCATACGGGTGATAGAAGATATCAATCGTTATATCTACGATGATCAATCTTTAACTTCTGCCCTTAAACAATTACGACATAAACTCCAGCCTGCTTATGACCAAAATCGTTTACAATACAGAGATATAGAAAATGATGTACAAAAAGAGAGCATTACTTCTGAATTGTCTCGTAGCAGTATCAATGACTTGATCATAGCAAACTTTTCAAGAGCACAAGAGTCTGCACGTGTCCTTGAAGAGAGTTTTAAACTGGTAGACCAAACATTGTCGGAACTTTTCAAAGAGGTTCGTTATGGCTTGTATGCTGTAGAAAAATCCTTTTTTATTCAGCAGGAAGAGTCAAAGAAGTAGCCTTAACAAACAAAACTTCAAACTCTAAATAATCCAAAGGATATCTCTTCATAAGTTGCTTTGTCTGCTTATACGTAAGCTGTCTTTCCCCTCCGCTTACCCCACTTTTTTTAATATAGTTAAACATTTCGCGTACACTCTTAAAGTGAAGCTTATACTTTTTTAATTCAAATGCAGCACGATAGTATTTATCGATCGTATTTCTCAATACATCCTCGCTATAAATTGGTGAAGTGATTTGGGCTGTTTCATGCAAGGTCTTAAAAGTATTGGATGTAAAAATAGCAAAATAGGCATGGGATGATTTTTTTGAGATCTCAGATAGAGTGAAATCCAAAT
>JBFEKK010000219.1:0-2134 GCA_041552675.1 Sulfurovum sp. | reverse complement strand
TGTGCTTTACCAGATAGACCATCACCTGTCACTCCGTGACATTGCTGACACTGTACCAAAAAGATAGACTCACCCATCTCTTTAAGCGTTGCTTCGTCTGCATTTTTGTGTATCTCTTCAAACTTCGCATTATAAGCTAAAACATCTTCATTGTACTCACCGATCTGGCTATACGCGTTCACAGGATAACCTATCAGTCCATACCACATTGACCAAAGAAAAACAGCTAAAAATGAATATGCCCAACCTGAAGGAAGTTCATTCTCATACTCACCGATCCCATCCCAGTTATCTTCTGCAAGCTCGCCAGATGCTGTATCTGTTTTCATCTGATTAATATATTTAACCGCAACAGCTGCTGTGATCGTTGCAACCGCTATAGCTCCCCCCATTGTTATCGCATTGACAGAATCTGCAAAGATATCAATATCCAGACTCGTTACAACAGCTATAGTTGCTATAATCAATATAGCTGCAAATGCCAGCGCTTTTATCATTAATGCATTCATTTATTCTCCTCCTTATATTCTCTTTGTGACGCAGGTTTATCTTCTACGGGTGTACTTGTCACTTCATCATCCAGTGCAATGTTCCCATATTTTTCATAATCACGCTCACCTTTTTTTTCACTTCTGTATAGGTGTATAATATACCCGTACAACATCACTACCAAAAAAATGGTCATAAAGAAACTGGCATAGCCTTGTAGATCTCTAATGTCCATTTTGTCTCACTTATTTCAAACTGTTAAGGTAAGCAATAAGTGCTACGATTTCAGGTACTTCACCCCTCGCAACTGCTTCTTTAACATCTTTGTTTTTCATATCTGCAGCAATCGCTTTTGCATCTTCAATAACTTTTGGTCTGTGTGCTTCCCATGCAGCTCTGGTTCTTTTAAATTCAGGTCCATATGGTGTGTGAAATGCATTTTTAACTGTTACCGCTTCTGCATAAGCAGTTTCAATATCAGCCAAGTTTGTAAACTGATGTTTATATGCCGGCATAATAGAACCAGGTACGATCTCAGCAGGATTCAACATGTGATTTTCATGCCAATCAGTTGTTCTGTAGTTTCCTACACGATGAAGGTCCGGACCTGTTCTTTTAGAACCCCAAAGAAATGGTCTGTCAAATGCATATTCACCTGAAAGTGAATAATCACCATAACGATCCGTCTCAGATTTAAATGGACGGATAAGCTGTGAGTGACATGACATACAATTATCTTTCATATAGACATTTTTACCTGCAAGCTCAAGAACAGTACGAGGTTTAAGGTCCACTACCGGTCTTGCCGCCTTTGCAAAGTTTGGAACGATCTCAATAAGCCCTGCAAATGCAATAACAATAGAGATCGCCGAAGCGAAGAAGAATGGATTTTTTTCTAACCAATGAAACATAATACCTACCCCCTTATGCCATAGGTGTTCTAAACTGTGGTTCTTCTGTAATCTCTTTAGCAGAAGTCATAGTTTTATACATATTGTAAGCGAACATAATGAAACCAACAAGGTACATTACACCTGCAAGTGCTCTAATCGTGTAATAAGGATGAAGTACATTGACCGTATCGATGAAACTATACATCAAGTTACCATACTCATCTACTGCTCTCCACATCATACCCTGTGTAATACCTGCGATCCACATAGATGTAAAGTAAAGCACAACCGCTGTTGTTTGAAGCCAGAATTGTGCCTCCATAAGTTTTCGAGAGTAAATTTCTCTTTTAAACATACGTGGAGCCATATGGAACAGTGAAGCCATGATCATAAATGTAACCCAACCAAGTACACCATCATGCACGTGTCCTGGAATCCAGTCTGTAAAGTGTGCAATCGCATTAACAGATTTGATCGCTTGAATAGGACCTTCGATAGTTGACAACATATAGAATGTAGATGCAAGAACCATGAATTTGATCAGTGGATTGTCTGTTAACTGATTCCACTCACCTTTCATCGTAAGGAGCATGTTAATTGCTGAACCCCAAGATGGCAAGATAAGTACTACAGAGAACGCAGAACCCATTGTTTGCATCCAGTCTGGAACTGTTGACCATAATAGGTGGTGTGAACCAGCCCAAAGATAAACGAACATCAATCCCCAGAAAGAGAGTAAAGAAAGCTTATAG
>JBFEKK010000218.1:0-2137 GCA_041552675.1 Sulfurovum sp. | reverse complement strand
ATACTTTGCCATCTGTATGGTTTGATTTTCATCCAGTGCTTTGGCAAATGATATCATTATGGTACCAAAAGCAGAACGGGTCTTTCCCTTTTGTAAATCTTTAAGTCTTCTAAGTAGTACCTGTTCTCGTATCCCTTGTAGTCTGGGAGCTGCACCCATACCTTCTCCATACATTCCATGGCACCCATTACATCCATTTTTCAGATAGAGTGCTTCCATTTCGCTATTTGCATGAGAAAAGCATAATAAGGCAGTCAAAATAAAGAGTTTCTTCAAAGGGTACATCCTTGCTGTAATATCATGACATTCTAACTAAAAAATGTGGATAGAAAATGAAAAAGGTCATCAATAGATAATTTTTGCCAGATAAAGTCCTTCCGGAGGAGCTAGTTTAGTGGTGTGTTTTTTTTCGCATTTTAGTTGTTCTTGAAGTTGTGTCTCACTCATATTACCTCTGGCACAAAGCATTGCCGCATCAACCATCATACGTACCTGAGAGCGTAGGAATCCATTCGCTTGAAAATATATAAAATGATAGCCGTCACGTTCAACATAAGTAGTACGATAGATTTCCCGAATGGTCGTATGCGTAATGGTACCTGTCTTATGAAAGAAATTAAAATCATGTTTTCCTTCAAATGTTTTGAGTGCTTTGATCAGTAGACGAGGATTGAACGCTTCATAATATGAAATATATTTTTGTTCAAAAACAGAAGGTTTTTGTGTTTTAAATACATAACGGTAGAGCCTTTTCTTCGCGCTAAAGCGTGCATGAAAATCATTTGTTGTAAGAGAGATATGTTTAAAAGAAATATCCGTTAATTTTCGATTTAAATTGAGTTTGAGTTTCTCCAGGTCATTCCAGAAATCTGGTAGATCAAAGTGTATGACCTGACCACTGGCATGTACGCCAGCATCAGTTCTTCCACTCCCAACGATAGGTGAACTTATCTGTAAAGAGGCAAGTGCTTCCTCTATAGCAGTGCTGATGGTCATTGTGGTAGATTTTTGTTTTTGAAAGCCCTGATACTGACTTCCATCATAACTTATAACGGCTTTTACACGCATAGAGAGACCATTAGAAGTACTTGGCTACACGTGTTTTAAAGAGCCATTGACCGAGTATCGCAACGATAATAATAGATAGGATCAATATGAGAGGAGTTCCCCATTTTTCTAAAGAAGATCCGATGATATAGAAGAATAGTGTAGTGATAAAAATGACGAGAAATGAATGGTTTTGTTGATAACGAGGGTTTATCATGGTAAAGGAAGCAACAAGATAAACTGAAAGCAAAGGAATGAGGCTTATAAAAATATAAAATAGGATTCTATGCATTATCTTCTTGCTGCTTTCCTCCCCTTCACTCCAATATGAGATGATACTTTTAAATTGAAATCCTTTGCTTTGTGATCTATCAAAAATTTCCATTGTTTCGTATTCTGCTTGTTGTAATTTTGTTTTTGTATAAGTATAACCATACCCTTTATGCAGAAGTAGTGAAGTCACATTTTCATTGTGGTTGATTTGACCCATTTGAGATGAAAAGAACTGTTCATCTGCTTTATTTGTACGATTATAGATAACTATATCATGAAAAGTATCATCTGTTTTCTCTTTGACATACATATAATAATCTCCAAACTTTTGACCTAGTTCACCAGGAACGATGTTCAGTTTTGCTTCATTTCTTTTCTCTTCTTTGAAAGCTTTATAGAATTGTTTACTCAGTGGCATAGCTAGAAAAGAGATAGTAGCTAAGAGGAGTGAAAAAAGAAGACTAAGCAGGAGCAAACTGCTGAGTATCTTTTTTGATTTTAGTCCTAGTGCATAGAGTGCGATGAGCTCATTGCTTTGAGAGAGATTGATAAGCACATTTGCCAAAGCAGCGACAAAAGAAAGGGGTATTGTATAAAAAATAATCTCTGGTATAGAATAACTGTAAAGTAAGATCAACTCTGCAAAATTTATTTGTATTTTGGAGGTAAGTGCAGATATTTTCACAAAAAATACAAGAGATATAATAATGAAAAATGGCAGGAATATCGTCAAAAATGACTTTGTAAAGTTTGATGATATATAGCCTCTTACATTAACCATAAATAATCGTTTCCAAGAGTTGTGTGGCTTGTGTAT
>JBFEKK010000217.1:0-2144 GCA_041552675.1 Sulfurovum sp. | reverse complement strand
CGCTATCTCATGAGATTTAAGATATTTTATCGCTTTTCTGACACTGTCACAATTCTTGATACCATAGATCTTTAACATGAAATGCACTTATTCGATGATCGCTGGTACGATGAAAAAGTCATCTTTTGCTTGAGGTGCATGCGACAGGATATCTTTAGCTATATTATTGGCTTTTCTTGGTATATCATCTCTTAAAGGTGTACCTCCATCGAGCGTTGAAAAAGAAGCATCTAAAGATTCAGTATCAAGTTCATTAAGATTATCTACATAATTTAGGATACCTGAGAGTTGTTCTATGACCGCTTCTTTTTTAGAATCATCGATCTTTAGGTGTGAAAGTTTTTCAAGTTTCTCTAAAACTGTGTTATCTATTTGCATGATATCCCTTACTTACGGTCATTTTTTATGATTTCTCTTATTATATATTAATTTAGTTTAAGATATAACTACAACTCAAATAACGAACTAAGGGGATAAAGTATGCAGAAATTGGATCTGAACTCAGAAGAATTTAAAGCAGAAATGGAAAAGACAAAAAACTTTACAGATAAAGTATGTGAAAGTAAAGGTTGGGTTTATAACAGTAATGAAGAGGTAAATGAAGCGATCATCATGGGGCTTTCACGTCACAAATTACTTTATGGTAAAAGATTTTGTCCATGTTTTATGGTTGAACCAGATGAGTCAAAACCAGGTAAATTCAAAAGTGTTGATGACAGGATCTGTCCATGTAAACCTGCGATAGAAAAAGAGCTCCCTGAAGATGGAGTGTGTCATTGTCAAATCTTTTGTACCCCTGAGTATCGCGCAGCACAATAGTTAAGTAAATAATATTTTTAAGTTAACAGCAAGTTATAATTTTGATTGACTATAATACTTGATTATTTTAGTCAGGAGATCATAACATGCAAGAATTACTTGAAAAAGATGATATTAATTCAGAAGAATTAGAAATTTTATTGGAAGCACGAGAAGAAGGGAAGGTAGATTTCCTTTTGGTTGATGTAAGAGAAGATATGGAGTATGAGATGGGTCATATTAAAGGTGTGGACATGCTGAAACCTACCACTGCTTTTCAACAATGGGCACAAGAGTTTTTCAATGAGACCCAAGATAAAAAAGTCATCTTTACCTGCCGTACAGGTAGTAGAAGTGGACAGGTACAACATGTATTTAAGCAACATGGTCATACAGGAGTATTAAACCATTTTGGCGGTATTGTGACCTATCATGGTGAAATAGAAAAATAAAATGTCTAAAATCCTCTATCTTCACGGTTTTGCATCTTGCGGAGAAGGGAATAAATCTTTACTCCTTAAATCCTATTTTGGTGCAGAGAATGTTATCGCACCGGATCTTCCACCTTCCCCGATTGATGCTATCGATTTGATTGAAGAGATTTTAGGATCTACAAACATTGACTGTTTGATAGGTTCATCGTTAGGCGGATATTATGCAACCGTTTTGGCTGAAAAATACCGTATGAAAGCCATACTTCTTAACCCATCGACCCAACCGTGGGAAACATTGGCTGCCTATACAGGATGGCAAAAACGTTTTTGTGATGAAGAGGTATTTGAATTCAAACCGGTGTATCTCGAACAACTTAAAATGTTACAAACAGCTCCAGACAAAGGGAGATATCTGCTTCTTTTGCAAAGTGGGGATGAAGTGTTAGATTATACTAAAGCACAATCTTTTTATAATAAACACAAAATTATCGTTGAGTACGGTGGTAATCACCGTTTTGAAAATCTAGATGAGTATCTATCAATGGTAGAAAAATTTATAAATAAATGAGTCTGAATGAATGTAGTTGACCTATTGCTCAAACTGTTGAGTTTTGAATCTTTGACACCCGATGATGCAGGATCGTTAAAATTCATAGAAGAGTACCTTGATGATTATGAAGCAATCTATGTAAATAAAGAGGGTGTGAAAAACCTCATGTTAAGTAAAAAGTTCTCAGAGGGACCACATCTTTGTTTTGCAGGACATGTAGATGTCGTTCCTGCGGGAAATGGTTGGGAAACAAACCCTTTTGTTCCTATGATCAAAGAGGGCAATATTTATGCACGCGGTGCACAAGATATGAAAAGCGGTGTGGCTGCTTTTGTACAAGCCTGTAAAGAGAGTGAGCATTT
>JBFEKK010000216.1:0-2152 GCA_041552675.1 Sulfurovum sp. | reverse complement strand
TGGGGGACTTCTTGACCAGGCTGTCGGACTTGCAGACCTCTTTGTTGACGAGGGTGTTATTGTCAGTCAAAAAGGAAAAGTGAAAAGTGAAAATCTAGAGTATAAAGCGACTAAAAAAGGTACAGATAAAGATACACCTCTAGTTATACTCATAAATGGAGGATCCGCATCTGCTTCTGAAATCGTATCCGGAGCGCTTCAGGATTTTAACCGTTCTATTCTTGTTGGAGAAAAAACATTTGGAAAAGGCTCTGTTCAAGTTGTTATGCCTATAGGTGGAGATGAAGCTTTAAAGCTTACTGTTGCACGTTACTACCTTCCAAGTGGACGTACAATACAAGCAGTGGGTGTAACACCTGACATTACAGTACCGCTTGGTAAAATAGATTTTATAGAAGATTCTATTATGCTTAAAGAAAAAGATCTCAAAAAGCACTTAGAGAGTGAGCTCGCTAAGATAGATCTTAATACGACCAAGTCATCGGATACTAAGACAGATACAGAAAACAATGCAACAAAAATAGATGATACGATCATCACTGAAGAGCAGATCTATAAAGATCTACAACTAAAAAGTGCTGTAGATATTTTGAAAGCTTTAATCATCACAAATAAAGGAAAAAAATAATGCCAAAGACTGAACTTTTGTATGAAGGTAAAGCAAAGAAAATTTGGAAAACAGAAGATGAAAATCTTCTTATCTCTGAGTTTAAAGACAGCCTGACTGCATTTAATGGTGAAAAAAAATCATCAGAAGAAGGCAAAGGTGCACTCAACAACCAAATATCAACAGAACTCTTCAAATATCTGGATGAAAAAGGTATCCCTACCCACTATGTTGATACGATAGATGATAATAACATGCTTCATAAGGCTGCAGAAGTTATTAAGATTGAAGTCATTGTAAGAAATATTGCTACAGGAAGTCTTAGTAAAAACCTTGGTATTAAAGACAAAACCGTACTGCCTTTCACACTGGTTGAATTTGACTATAAAAATGATGCACTTGGAGATCCAAAATTAAACGACCAACATTGTCTTATTTTGAATTTGGTAAATGACACGTCTGAACTTGATTATATTCGTTTCATGGCAAGAAGAATCAATACACTACTCGTAGAGTTTTATGCTGGTCTGGACATTAAAGTTGTAGACTTTAAAATCGAATTTGGTAGAGATAAAAATGGAAATATCATCCTTATTGATGAACTAAGTCCAGATAACTTTAGACTCTGGGATGCCAAAACAGATGAAAAACTCGATAAAGACAGATTTAGACAAGGTTTGGGCGGACTCACTGAAGCCTATAGACAAGTATTAGACAGAATTAAAAACAGATAAGGAATAGTAATGACAGCAGTAGTAAACGTATTTTTAAAAGAGGGTGTTTTAGATCCACAAGGTAAAGCAGCACACCATGCACTTGACTCTTTAGGTTTTGCCGGTGTATCTGATGTACGTATCGGTAAACAGATCATCATTAAACTTGATACTGAAGATAGAGCGGTAGCTGAAACGGAAGTAAAAGAGATGTGTGAGACACTTCTTGCCAATACTGTCATTGAAGACTATACAATAGAGATAAACTAATATGAAAGTAGCAGTATTAAGATTTCCTGGAACAAACTGCGAGTTTGATACACAGTATGCTTTTGAAAAATTAGGTCATACAACAGAGCTTGTATGGCATGAAAATGAACAACTTCCAGAAGATATCGATCTTGTGGTTGTACCTGGTGGATTCTCATATGGTGATTATTTACGTTCAGGGTCTATCGCTAGATTTTCACCTGTCATGAAAGCAGTTACAGCTTATGCAAATGCTGGTGGTAAAGTACTTGGTATCTGTAATGGTTTCCAGATCCTTACAGAAGCGGGTCTTCTTCCTGGTGCATTGAAACGCAATAACAACCTTCACTTCATCTCTAAACACCAAAATCTTTGTGTCATCAACAATGACAATGCATTTTTAAATAAGTGTGAAAAAGGTGAAGTATTGAACATTCCTATCGCTCATGCAGATGGTAACTATTATATCGACGAGGACGGACTTAAAAAACTCGAAGCCAATGGACAGATACTTCTTCGTTATTCTAATGAAAAGGGAGAGCCTGTTGTAGTGAATGGTTCTGTAACGTCTATCGCTGGTGTA
>JBFEKK010000215.1:0-2153 GCA_041552675.1 Sulfurovum sp. | reverse complement strand
GCCAGGCTTGGCCAATAGTAAAGCTGACGAATCAATGGCCTCTTGACCTAAGCAGTAGTGGTAAAATTGTCCAGAGTAAGATTGTTCGACTACAATGACCTTTTTATCTTTACATAACTTCACTATGGCATCCACGCAAAGAGGCATTAAAAGCCTAAGTGCCAAGATATCCACAAAAATACCCTGAGCATCTAGCTGGGAAACAGCTTCTTTTATATTGGTAAAAGTAGAACCCCATGTCAATACAATGGCTCTGGATTTTTCACTGATTTTCACTATTTCCGCCCAATCTTCTCCATACTCAAAGTATTTGATCTTATCTTCTCTCTTCTTGAGCTGTTGTTGATGATCTGAAGCCATGGAAGACGGTATGCCTTTCACAGTATGTTCCAGTCCATCAGCTGTATACTGTCCATATGGCATGCCAGGAATGGCCATAGCAGAAACATTGTCCTCTGTCATGGCATAGCGCTCATACGCTTGTGATGCATCACTATCTTTCCATAGTTTTCTTTTTAAATCATATGTTTTGCTAGGAACTGCATCAATAATCGCGCGGGATTGTCCCAATCTTTGATCTGAGAGTACTACTACAAGTGTCTGCAGTGCTTCTGACAATCCTACTGCCCATTGTGTCGTTAAGACATTATCAGCAATATGCAAAGGAGCAACAACCACATGCGGTGCCTCTCCATGCATCGCAAAAAGTGCCTGATTGAGATCAGTCTGTTCCGATTTGGTAGGGATACCTGTCGATGGTCCACCTCTCATGACATTCACAACGACAACAGGGATTTCACTGGCAATGGCCAACCCCATTGCCTCAACCATCAAAGAGACCCCCGCACCAGAAGTAGCAGTCATAGAGGCTTTTCCACCAAAAGAGGCACCAATAATCATATTCATAGCTGCCAATTCATCTTCAGCTATGAACACAGTACCCCCTGATTTTTCCAGACGTGAAGCGAGATACTCTACAATATCACTCGCAGGCGTAATAGGATAAGCAGCAGCGAATTTAATGTCAGCCCGTAATGCTCCCAGTCCGCATGCCTCATTTCCACTGATATTCCATCGTTTTTGATTACTTGGTTTCCAGGATTTAAGTGGAGCTTGTTCTACTTCAAGTAAAGCGTATCCTCTCTTCACTGCATCTAGCGTTTGAGTAAAAGTCTCTACTCCTTTTTTATCCAATACCTGATGCAGTGCTTCGGACACAGCATCCAAAGAAAGACCCATTTGACTTGCAATAATACCAATCGCAAAAGCATTGGGACGGCTTCCCTTTAATTTTTTGACAGCTTCATGTACATTTACATCTATAATGTTTGCTCCCAATTCTGAGAGCATATCAGGAAGCTTGTATTTTGTACTATCATAAATAATACAACTCTCTTTACCTAGTGGAATTTCATCTGAGAATCGTTCAAATCCGTTCCAATCCAAAGCATAGTGAATGTCACTGACATCTGGAGATGTTTCGATAGGAGAATCTGAAAAGTTTAAGAGTACTGAGGATTCTCCACCACGTATCTGCGGGCCGGAAAAACGAGATAAATAACCATAAAATCCAGCACTGGCCATACTTTTTAATAAGACTAATCCTGCAGTTACTGCACCGCTCCCACCTGAGCCTGAAATCGAAACACTCATTGTTCTTCTGCTCATTGATATATCCTCTAGTTTAAATTTAAAGTATATACCTATCGTACTTAAATCTTATTGCTTAATGATTATTCTGATTCTTTTTTCATCTTATCGTAAAAATAGTTTGTTGCTTGAACAAAACCGTCAACACTTCCACAGTCAAAGCGTTCTCCTTTAAACTTATAGGCTAAAACCATACCTTTTTTGGCATGATTCATCAGAGCATCAGTAATTTGTAGTTCTCCATTCTTACCAGGTTTGGTTTCTTCTATGGTTCTAAAGATATCAGGGGTAAGAATGTATCGTCCAATAATCGCTAGATTCGAAGGCGCATCATCAGGGTCTGGCTTTTCCACCATATCTGATATCATAAAAACATCATCTTGGATCTCTTTTCCATCAATCACACCATATTTGTAAGTCTCTTCTTTAGGAACTTCTTGAATAGCAACCACACAACATTTATATTTGTCATAGATCTTTACCAACTGTGCTAAAACATTATC
>JBFEKK010000214.1:0-2159 GCA_041552675.1 Sulfurovum sp. | reverse complement strand
TTTATACGGCAAAGTATGGCTGTTTTTATAGGGTTTGGTACGATAGTTCTTTTAAGTAAAATGGATCCTGACAAATGGTTTTCACGCATAGGATTGTCACTATTTGTACTCTTTTTTATTTTGATGATAGCCATGCAGTTTTTACCTTCTTCCCTTGTAACAGCGGTAGGAGGTGCCAAAAGATGGATACGTGTCGGACCCATGTCCATTGCTCCGGTTGAATTCTTTAAAGTAGGGTTCGTCTTCTTTTTGGCATGGAGTTTTTCTCGTAAATTACTCAACAAAACTAAAATGGGATTTTGGGAAGAAGTACGTACTTTCACGCCGTATCTTTTTGTGTTTATAGTGGCAGTCGTTATCATTGCTGTATTTCAAAAAGATTTAGGTCAAGTGGTGGTATTGGGAGCGACATTAATGGTATTGTTTTTGTTTATTGGGAGCTCATGGAAGTTCTTTTTAACACTGCTCTCTGGTGGTTTGTTGGCTTTTGTAGCCCTCATCTTTTTGGCACCTCACCGTATGGCACGTATCAAAAGCTGGTGGGGAACAGTACAAGATAGTATACTCTCGCTTTTCCCTTTTGAATCGGTTCAAAACCTTCGTATAGAAGTAGGAAAAGAACCTTATCAGATATCTAATTCTCTCAATGCCATTCATAATGGTGGCTTTTGGGGACAAGGTCTGGGCAATGGTCAGTTTAAATTAGGCTATTTAAGTGAAGTGCATACAGACTTTATTTTGGCGGGAATCACAGAAGAGTTGGGTTTTTTAGGACTTACGCTGGTTACATTCACAGTGTTATTCATCGTATTTCGTATTTTCAAAATCGCTTCAAAAGTGAAAAATCCTATGTATTATCTTTTTTCTATTGGGGTAGGGTTGTTGATTTCATTGGCATTTATCCTTAACTCTTACGGTATTTCTGGGATCACACCTATTAAAGGAATTGCCGTACCGTTTTTAAGCTATGGTGGGTCACATATATGGGCTTCGTGTATCGCTATAGGTATGGTGTTGATGGTATCTAAAAAGGTACCAAGAGACAGTCAGGGGAGAATAAGATGAGTATTGTGATGACAGGTGGTGGTACAGGCGGACATTTGGCCATAATCAAGGCCGTTAAAGAGCATCTTAAAAAGGAAGAACTTATCTATATCGGTTCAACCAAAGGACAAGACAAACAGTGGTTTGAAAAGGATGATGACTTTGCATACAAATACTTCTTTGAAACACGTGGCGTGGTAAACCAGGGTGCTTTAGGTAAAGTCAAATCATTGTTTATGATGTTCAAAGAAACGATGAAAGCCATCAAGCTTTTAAGAAAACATAAGGCCAAAGTGGTCTTTTCAGTGGGTGGTTTCTCTGCTGCGGCCACTGCTTTTGCAGCCAAGATCTTACGTATCCCCTTAGTCATCCATGAACAAAATGCCGCTCTGGGTTCGCTCAACAAACTACTCAAGCCTCATGCAGCAGCATTCATCTCTTCGTATCTGGAAGAGAGTCCCATGAAAGCCTACCCGATCAAGCAGATATTTTTTGAGAATGCACGTATACGAGATAAGGTGCATACGATCATCTTTCTTGGCGGGTCTCAGGGGGCAAAAGCTATCAACAAATTGGCTTTAGAGATAGCACCTAAACTCAAGGAAAGAGGGATTAAGATCATCCATCAGGCTGGACAAAACAACATTGACGAGGTACAAAAAGCCTATGATGACCTGGGGATAGAGGCAGAAGTGTTCGGTTTTACGGACAGACTTGCAGACTATATGAAAGAAGCAGATTTTGCGATAGCGCGTTCAGGTGCGTCCACACTCTGGGAGCTCTCTGCTACGGCAGTACCTGCACTGTACATCCCTTACCCTTATGCTGCAAGCGACCATCAGTTCTATAATGCACAGTTTTTGGTAGAAAAAGATCTTGCATGGATCATGAGAGAAGATGAGATAGATACGGAAAAGGTCCTGGCACTGCTGGATGAAAACCTGTCAGACAAGAGTAAGGGACTTATGGAGATCGTTGAAAAAAACGGTAGTGAGAAGATCGCTGCGTTATTGACACAAATCTGACACGATTATGGTGTATGATTGTTGAAATTAAAAGGAAAAGGATTTATCATGAAAAAGTTTATGATGTTGATACTATCGGGAGTTTCTATT
>JBFEKK010000213.1:0-2171 GCA_041552675.1 Sulfurovum sp. | reverse complement strand
CCAGGAAAAAGAGTAGGAACCCAATAAAAATGGTTATAATTTCCATAGTGTTTCCGATCCATGATTCTTATGTTATTTATCTTTCTCCCGTAACGCTTTACCGACAGTTTCGCCTATATGTTCGAATGCCGAAGCCATACCACTTTTGATAGGTTCAACCCTTACATCACCATCTTTATTGATGATCACAAGGGCAACCGGCCTAATGCCACCACCGCCACCTGTACCGGCTCCAACTCCCTCATCGTCACCTTTTTTGCACTTGCCAGTACCTCCTCCGGCACCAAAACCAAATCCGATACTGATCAGTGGAATAAGTGTATTGCCTTCTATGACAATCGGCTCTCCAACGACTGTTTTACTATCCAGTATTCTTTCCAATTCCTCTAACGAGGTTTTTAATACATCTTTCACATGTTCCATAATGGTATCCTTTGTGTTGTCTAATGTACTTTGTCTGATATGATTCCAGACTCCTTTGTTGTTTCATGGACCTTTATAAAGTATAGTGAACATCGCTTAACAAATAATAAACAAATAATAACTGAAATAGTTACTTCCCGGAAGAAGTTTGGTACCTGATATCTTTTTTTCTCTCCGTAAACCTTTCATAAAACTTATGCTATCATTTACAAAACTGTAAACAGGGGAGAATATGGAAAAGTTGATGAAGCCTGCTGAGTATGCACAGGAACTGGGTATCTCAAGACAAGCAGTCTATGCCAAGATAAAGCGGGGAATATTGACAGCAAAAAATGTAGAAGGCAAACTTTACATTGTCGTTGACAATGACAGTGCAGAAGAAACAACCTCTCATGAAAAAGAGACAACTGTCATCACAAAGAATCCTATTTCAACTCAAACCAATACTTCTGTATCTGCAACAGATGTTAAAGATTATAAAGCATTGCTTAAAGCCAAAGATGAAACGATCTCGGTACTCAAAGGTACGGTCAAGGATCTCAAAAAGTCCAATAAACAGATCTCATCAACACTCAAGGGAGAGATAGACTTGCTCAAAGAGGCATTTTATGAGATGCGTACATTGTATGTCCATCAATTAGAGCAAAAAAAATCACAAGAAGCGATAGAAGTAATCTCCGAAGATGAGAGTGTAGATGCTGAAGAAGAGCGTTGGATAGGACTTAAAAAATTCTTGAAACAACACAAGATTACAAAAGAAAAAGAACAGGCCAAAATCACAAAACGTTTGAAAAAAGCCTATAGATCAGGGGATGAACGTATTATGGGTGTGGAAAATAAACTCAAGTTCAATGCCAACAAAAGCTATAAGGATATCTTGAAATAATGCAACTTCTTAAAGATTTTTCAAAAGAGTATAGTCTCTTTGCAGCTATCATCGCTTATTTTGGCATCAGTCATTTTGAACATACGTTGGTACAGTCAACGCTAGGGAACCTCATAGGTTTTTCTGTGTTGTTCGCAGTCATTATATATGCAGCGATGTCTGTAGCGCACCATGCAGAGATGCTGGCAGAGAAATTTGGGGAGCCTTATGGAACACTGATCTTGACTATCTCTGCAGTAGTGGTGGAGATCGTCATCATCGCTATTATGATGGTACATGAGCATAATCCTGTGCTGGCGCGTGATACCATCTATGCCGCCATTATGCTTGATATCAATGCCTTGCTGGGATTGGCAGCGATCATAGGTGGGATCAAGTACGGTGAACAGCCCTACAATGTGGATTCTTCAAACTCTTATCTCTCCATGCTTCTTGTTGCTATAGGTATCGCAATGGTGGTACCGCACTTCATGGATGCTGCCCATATCGATAATTTTATGATGTTTAATGTGGTGATGTTCATCTTGCTCTATATTACTTTTACGCGTATTCAGGTAGCATCGCACAGATACTTTTTTGAATATGAACATGAAGAAGATGAAGTATGTGACGCAGAAGGACACTGTATCCCTAACCTGCATAAGATCAATGGATGGTACCATAGTGTCAATTTAGTTTTGGCCATCATCATGATCGGGGTACTTTCTGAGATTTTGGCCATATTTATGGGGAATACGATGAAAACGTTCGGACTGCCTCTCTCTATAGCTGCGGTAGGTGTAGCCATTATTTCAGCTGCGCCAGAGCTCATTACTGCGGTGCGTGCGGCGTTGGATAATCGCATGCAGACCGTTGTCAATAT
>JBFEKK010000212.1:0-2194 GCA_041552675.1 Sulfurovum sp. | reverse complement strand
GAAGAATTGATGATGGATCCTGAAACTCTTCAAAAAGTATGGGCATTGAGAAATGCAATGCAAAACATGGAAGAAGTAGAAGGGCTGAAGTTCCTCTTCTCTAAAATGATGAAAACCAAAACAAATGAAGAGTTTCTTTCTATGATGAACGAAGGTGCGTAGGTAACTACAATGAAAATATCTATATTTTCATCTGAACCGATAGGTAAAGCTTTAGTGAAAGGAATTGTAGATGGGCTTTGCCTATCTACAAGGAGATAACTATCATGCGTATAGGTGTTTTTGATTCTGGTTTGGGTGGCTTGACCGTTGTTCAGGCAATGACCCAAGTGATCAAAGGTGCTCAGATCTTCTATGTGGCAGACACCAAAAATGCGCCTTATGGTGAGAAAACCCCTGAACAAATTCTACAATACTCACTTAATATCACCAAATATCTTATCAATACCCATCAGATAGATGCATTGATATTGGCATGTAATACTGCTACTTCTTCTGCGATCAAACATTTGCGTGAAACGTACCCTTCGCTGATTATCATAGGTACAGAACCTGGTATAAAACCGGCTATTGAACAGACAAGAACAGGAAAAATAGGGGTTTTAGCAACACCAGCCACACTTCAGGGTGATAAGTATCAGACATTGGCACAAGCGCTCTCTTCACAAAAAAGTGTTGACATTTTTGAACAGGCTTGTCCCGGTTTGGTTGAACAGATAGAAAAAGGTGAAATCGACAGTGATGTGACAAAAGAGCTACTTGAAAAATGGCTTGCACCAATGCGGGAGAATAATGTAGATACGATTGTACTGGGATGTACACATTATCCTCTTGTTGGTCAAAGTATAGAAAAGATTATGAACTGTAATGTGAGTCTGATTCATACGGGTGAAGCTATATCCAAACATTTACTCACATTAGGTACCCAGAAAGGGCATCTCAATGAGGGAGAATTACAGGTGCATATTCATACTACAGGTGAGATTCATATACAAGTTGTAGAGAGTATCATTGATATCTATGAAAATATACATTCCATAGACGTTGAAAATCATTAAAGTCCGCTATATAATTTTTCTAGGTTGCTACTTAATTATACATTAGATAAAGTTATTTTCATTTATATTTATATGAAAAACGCCTACTATAAACTTATCTATGTTAGAATACATCCATACGGTTTTACTGTATGTAAAAAGCCTAATTTGTTGTGAAGCAAGTGCAGAAAGTTATGGGACTCAGAAACTTATATCTGAGTTTGCCAGACTACCAATTTGAGGATAAGAGATGAAAAATTTGTTAGAAAGCTTTGCTATATTGCTTGTTGGACTTTTGTCTATAGGTGTTGTATATTTAATTGTACAGTACAATTCGATCGATGATCAAAATTTCGTAGACCCGTTAGATAAGACTGCATATGAAATGCCGACTGATGCAGAATTAGAAACAGATGATGACCTTGATGATGAAGGGGATATCGATGCGGATGAGGATATTGATTTAGAGGATAAAGAGTAGGTGAAGTGAAAATAGGGCTTACTTTAGAGTAGTCCTACCGCTTCTCTCACTTTACACATTTTGGCATTTGCAATCGCTCTAGCTTTCTTAGCTCCTTTTGCCAAAATATCATTGACTTCATCCATATGGTTGAGGTAATACTCTCGTTTTTCCCTAGCTTCACCCAATTCTTCCCAGATCAACTCTTTGAGATACTTTTTGAAGTGACCATATCCCTCTTTACCACTTTTGTAACGTGCTTGTAGTTCAAGTTTTTGCTCATCATTTAAAAAGAGTGATGCCAGTGCATAGATATTGTCTCCCTCATATTCCAATGGTTCACCTAATGGTGTGGAGGATGAGATGATCTTGTTACATCTTTTTTGCAGAGGTTTTTCATCCATGAAAAGGTCAATGGCATTACCATAACTCTTACTCATCTTTTGCCCATCTATACCAGGGATCGTAGCAACATCTTCTTGTACAAGGTGCTCTGGAAGTGTAAATATCTCTCCATACTCATTATTGAATTTTATCGCGATGTCTCTTGTCATTTCAACGTGTTGGATCTGGTCTTTCCCCACAGGTACCTTTTCGGTGTCTAACATCAGTATGTCTGCAGCCATAAGTACAGGATAAGAGAAGAGTGCATGGTTCGCAGCGATACCTTTAGCCACTTTGTCTTTATAGGAATGTG
>JBFEKK010000211.1:0-2196 GCA_041552675.1 Sulfurovum sp. | reverse complement strand
TAATTGTATAAAAAATAATCATTTTAATTTAAGAAGAATCTGGGTGTAGAGAATACTTTATAAAATAGTTAACTTAACAAGGCTCTTGATTTAGAAGCAGTAACTTGTAAAAAGCTAGACTTCTATAGAGTTATATTTCATCTCTTCATAGATACAAAATAAAGGAAGAAAATGAAATGTGAAAATATAGTCAAACATTTGTATTGGTTTAGTAGTCGTCGTGATCACCGAGTGTGGAGATGAAGTAGCACTGGCACTATATGCCACTATACTGGACTTAGATCCAGTATCAGTTTTAGAGTGTTCAAATTTAGAATAAAGTAAAAAACCTAGTAGAACCTTACATTTAAAACTTCATAAATATATAATTTTATAAGGTTTTATGCTTTCTGGTAAATCAGTTACTTCTTAAATACATTCCCCAACATACCTTTAATAGCACCTTGTAGATCCGCAGGATAGATGACAAATTTAGAGTTGTCACTTTTACTGATCTGTTCTAAAGAATTAATATATCTGTCTCCCAGTAAGAACATGGCAGGAAGTTCTTTGTCCTGGATGTTGTCAGAGATGAGCCTGATAGCTTCGGCAGAAGCATTTGCCAGGGCTATCTGTGCCTGTGCTTCTCTTTTTGCTGCTTCTAGTTTACCGTCCGCTTCGAGGATGGCAGCATTTTTATTACCTTCTGCAGTGGTCTCTATGGCACGTCTTTCTCTCTCTGCCGCTGCCTGCCTCTCCATAGAGGCTTGCATTGAAGGGCTAGGGTTGATATCTTGGATCTCAACAGACTTTACAGTCACACCCCAGTCAGCAACATCATCAACTATGGAGTCTTTCAGTTTTGCTTTGATGGTTTCGCGGTTTGAAAGTGCTTCATCAAGGCTCATTTCACCCAAAATAGAACGTAGGGTAGTCATCACCAATTGTTGGATAGCCAGTCTGAAATCTTCAATCCCGTAAAGTGCATCACGCGGATTGGTTACACGTATAAATGTCACGGCATTGGTAAGGATCACAGCATTATCTCTGGTGATCACTTCTTGTTGCGGGATGTCCAAAATGATATCTCTTGTCGTGATACGTTGACGAATGGCTTCTATGTATGGCACGATGATGTTAAGCCCAGGGCTGAGTGTACGAGAAAACTTGCCCAGCCTTTCTACGACCCACTCTTCACCCTGGGGAACAATATTGATACCTTTATAGAGTGTAACGATGAGACCAATGGCTAAAATGATGACGATATTTAATGCTTCCATTTACTTTTCCTTTAATTGATTTTTATAAGCGACTAGTCGCGTGAGCATTCTGCTGAAGACAAGCATCTAAAATGCAGTGCATGAAATGCACTAAATGCATAGTCGTAAAACCCAGTGTCACGTTCTATGATATAAGGGGTTCAACTTCTATGAGTTGTCCATTGATTTGTACGATCTTCACGCGTGTGCCTTTGTCTATATCTACTTTTGATATGGCATGCCAAGAAGTGTTTCCAAGCACAGGTGTGTCAAAAGTGACTTTTCCTCTGCTATGGGGTTGTATGTCTTCCATGACTATACCTAAGGTATCAAGTCTATAGTTCGACTGGCCACTTTCGGTTACAGGCTCTTCCCTAAACCATTTGAACCAAGCAGCAATGGCCAGTATGGAGAGTATCATCCAGATGGTGAGTTCGACGGTAAAAGAGGTACCTACAAATATGTCGATCAACCCTACAACTATCGCAGCGACACCAAGTCCCAGGATAAAAAATGTACCCATACTCATGTCCCAAATAAGCAATGCTATACCAAAAACGATCCAGTGCCACCATAAAATAGTCTCATTGAGAAATTCAATCAAATCCACTCCTTTTTTATATGAAGATTTATTATATCATAAAAGATAATTGTGGGTAAAATTCACGATAATAAGTTATATTTGGATATAATCGCGAAAATTTTCGTACTTCGTACATCAAGGATAATAAATGTCAACTTTAAATGTATATTATGACAAAGATTGTGATATTAACATCATCAAGTCAAAAACAGTAGCAATGATCGGTTTCGGTTCACAAGGGCACGCGCATGCAGAAAACCTTAGAGATTCAGGTGTAAATGTTGTTATTGGTGCAAGAGAGGGTGGTTCTTCTTGGAAAAAAGCTGCGGCTAAAGACTTTGAAGTACTTTCTGTTGCTGATGCTACAGCAAAAGC
>JBFEKK010000210.1:0-2212 GCA_041552675.1 Sulfurovum sp. | reverse complement strand
TCCATCACCATAGATGGCATCTCTTTGACAGTCAATGATGTAGGAGAAGATAACTTCAGGCTCACCATCATTCCTCATACACTCAAAGAGACACTGATGAAAAATTACAAAGTGGGAACAAAGCTTAACATAGAAACCGATGTTTTTGCCAGATATATCGACCACATTCTAGCACATAGAAATTCCAAAAAAGGTATGAGCTGGCAAGAAATTGACAGTTTACAGATGACATACTAGTGAATATCTACAATTATACAACCCCCCAAAATGGTGAAACCTTCACCACACTTCTAGAACATAAAAATATCAAAATAAACCGTATCGTCAGTTCAGATGATCTGGATGAAACAGAATACATACAGGAAGAAGATGAATGGCTGATTTTAATTGAAGGTGAAGCTACACTCCTTCTAGATCAGTCAATGAAAACACTTACAAAAGGAGATACACTGTTCATCCCTTCAAAAACATGCCATCGTGTTTTGAGTACACAAAATGGTACGATTTGGCTAACGGTCCATATCTTTTAAATAGTCTTCATCTTTCATACTGCGTGCTTGGGTATTACGTACTTTTTTCAGTTCCATATCTATATATTCTAACCCGTCAAGTAATTTCAAGCTGGCTACTGTTGAGTAACGCATCATTTCAGCCCTGTGTACAAAAATAAAAAAATCATTTTCATAAAGTCCTAAACGTATGGCTGCTGCTGTTGAGTAGGTGGTAAGCACTGCATCCTCTTTGGAAATAGCCCTTATATCTGCAAAGTGTTCTTTTGTCCAAAGCAGTGGATTGTGTGCGGGACTGAAAGCATCTTGATAGATGATGTCTACCTTCTCTTGAATGTTTGGGATACTTTTTCTTGCATCACCTAGAAGTATCTCTATCTTGAACTGTTCATCTTCATAGTAAAGATCAGAGCTAATCGCTTTTATAATGTGTTTAATACTCTCAAACTCCGGAGGGAAATCAAAGGTATCCAGAGAACGAACAAGTCTTTCATCAAACTCTGGAGAGAGTATGTGTACTTTTGTCTTTAAGCCCTGTGTTTTTATGTAATACAGTGTTGCAAAGGTATTATATCCCAGACCAAAACAGATGTCTAAGATAGTCACTTCAGTCTTTTTTTTACTGAAAGACAATGCGGGTTTTACATGTTTCTCTAAAGACTCATGCAGCGCGCCATCTTTGGTAGAGTGGTAGGGTTCGTCAAACTCGACAGAATAGAGTGTATTGGTACCATCTTCACACAGTACCAACTTTTTTTCTTCTCTTAACGATTCGTCATACATTATTAGTTATTTGTTTGCCTCTTTGAGTTGCTTTTTTGTCATTTGAAGTTTTTTATTGTCCATGATTCCTATACCTCTGTCCAAAACATTATGTGCTATAAGCTGTGCTTCACCTAATGAATGCATCTTGTAGGTTCCGCACTGATACTTATTAAGTTCTGGAATGTCTTTTTTACTTTCAACGCCAAGGACATCTTGCATCGACTTCTTCCACG
Organism: Sulfurovum sp.; assembly: GCA_041552675.1. GTDB lineage: Bacteria > Campylobacterota > Campylobacteria > Campylobacterales > Sulfurovaceae > Sulfurovum. The sequence goes on along the minus strand of JBFEKK010000210.1, from coordinate 705 downwards.
CTTTGGCTACCTCTTTAGCTTTTGGTGATCCAAGGACTGACATATAAAAACCTGTACGACATCCCATAGGAGAAATATCTATGATCTCGACATCTTTACTGTTCAAATGATCTCTCATAAAGCCTGCAAAAAGATGTTCTAATGTATGAATACCTTTTTGTGAGAGTAGTTCCTCATTGGGTACACAAAAACGCAGATCGAACACAGTGATGTCATCTCCACTTGGGCTACTCATCTTTTTCGCTACACGTACCGCAGGTGCTATCATCTTCGTATGGTCTACCGTAAAACTGTCTAATAATGGCATAGGATTTCCTTTAATATTTTTTTGATTATAGCGAGATTTACTAATTTTTTTATCTTGGCTTATAGTAGAGTGATGAATTTCACAGCTTCAAGAGCCGTTTTAGATACATTATCAGTATGTTTTAATAGCAATGCTTCATCTGCATATCCGCATGTGACTGCAACACTATTGATATTCGCTGCCTTAGCTGCCAAAATATCCATCGGTGTATCACCTATCATCCAATACTTACTTTTGTCACTTTGTAATTTTGATAACGCTTTAAAAATAGGTTCAGGGTGTGGTTTTGGATTTTCCACATCCTCCCTACCTACCAATACATCAAAATAAGACATCAGCCCCATATGCTCCAAAAGTTCAATAGAATACTTCGCTGTCTTGGTTGTTACAACTCCCAG
>JBFEKK010000209.1:0-2214 GCA_041552675.1 Sulfurovum sp. | reverse complement strand
GTTATCTGTTCCACATTTTTTCCTTATCGTATATTATAAATTATAGAAATGATAATTGTTATCACTTAATTAAAGTCGTGGGAGTATAGTCTACTTTTTCTTAAAAAGAATTAAAATGAGAGTAATTATCAATTAAAAGATAATGACTCTTTTTTAAAATTTCAATCCTTTTAAAAATTCTCCTGCTTTTCCGCCAAGTACTTTGTCAAGTTTATCCTGTAACTTTTCATCTATTTTATCTTTCAATATCGCCGATGTATCGATCGTTACTTTTGGGTTATCAATCGTTCCTTTTATTCTCCCATGTACTGTATACTTTTCATAGACAAAAGTGAACTTAGCCATATTGGTATTACTAAGTTTATTCAGCCTTCCTTCCGTAATATCGATGCTACTCCTTGTACCTTTTGCATGAAGGTTATATGCAGTGATCTTTCCTTTAATGTCAGCATGAAACTTTGTAGAAGAGAAAATAACACGAGACGGATCTTTACCTATCACCATTTTGATCGTGTTGGTTAAACTACTTGGTTTAATCTGAAAGGAAGCAATGTCGAGATCAACAACACCTGATTTTTGCTTCAAATGATACTGCCCTTTCCCCGAAGCCTCTCCTAGAAAATTTTTCTTATATCCCAATATCCCTAAAATATTTTCCAATGGCACAGAGCTGATCGTAGTATTAAGCTTATCTCCCACAAGCGTAGCGTTGATCTTTCCGCCTAGTGTGGTCGTCTCTCCTGTTACGGTAAGCACTTTCTCTTTCACACACTCCCCTTTCAGAACAAGAGGACCGTAAAGCTTTTTATCTATCACTTTTTGCAGTTCTATTAGGCTTGGTATATCTAGAATATAGGTACTTTTAAAGGTTTTCTTCTGCGTATCAACCACTATCTTATCCAGAGAAATATTCCCCAGGGAACTCTTTATTTTTGACTCTAAGTACCCTTTACCCTCTTTGAACGTCCCAGAGGCATCTAATGCGATATTTACTTTTAACGCATCTCCTATCAGTTTTTTCATTTCATGAGGTTCTGTGACAATATCACTACTTTTAAGTGTGAATGTCCCCTCCGAGGGGTTAAGGTTCGTTAAGACTATTTGACTGTCAAGTGTCCCTTTTGCATAAACAGGCATACCGGCTACTGCCAGTATCTTCTCAATAAAAAGTTGCGATGCATCTACTTTAGCTGTTTTACTGTCATAGGAAAAGGCCAATGTATCTCCCAAGCCTTTTGTGACTCCGGAAATACTGAGTGTATCTGTCAATTTGAATTGACCTTCTACACTGACAGGTGCTCCTTTAGCTGCTTTTGCATTAGGGATCAAAGCATTCACATCATGCACTAAGAGTACATAGTGAGAAAGCAGGCTTTTTTCTTCAAGGTCATACTCCATATCCGCAACTTCAGCATCTACCAATGTGGAATGTATGGTAGTATTTGCTGTGAGTTTTTTGTCCGTTATCTTCCCTTTGGACTCCAATGAAAATGTATTCTTTCCAGGGATAGTGTAACGGGACATTTTTTCGATGGTCTTAGGATCTAGTACCCCATTATCTATATGTAATGTATATGCACCATCCTCTTTCTTTCTATCCTCCTGTACTACGGTACCGCTCACTTCACCTTTTGCATAAGCAGGTTGTTTAAGCAACAATAGTAGTTTTTCTAAAGCAAGCTTCTCAAAAGTGATATGTGTTGCTTCATCTATGGAAAAACGAAGCACGCCGCCTAAAGAGTTACTTGTTCCTGTGATCTGCATCTCTTTATCTTTTCCGAGCACTTTTCCTTCTACTTTTAAAGGTCCAGCCAGCTTGTTTCTTGTCAAGATACGCATATCTTGCGCATCAAAAATGTACTCTGCTGTCAATTGCTTGGAAACCATATTCATGAAAGCATTATTGATCTGTAACATAAAGAAATTGCTCTGTACATCACCAACCAATTGGATCTCTTTCCCTTTTAAGTTCGCATCTATCGTTCCATGAACGTAACTTTTTTCAGGAAGTGTATAATCATAAAGCTTGCTTACCAGCTTACGATTGAAATGGGCTTTGTTTAATACGATATGGCCATAACCGCTTGCCGTATCTTCGCCTATATTAGGCATATTGATCTCTATGTCTATTTTTCCTTCAGCCAGAGCAGGATGTCCCAAGAGAAGCAATACTTCTGCAAGCTGTGCCCCCTTCATATTGACTAGAATTTTCTG
>JBFEKK010000208.1:0-2228 GCA_041552675.1 Sulfurovum sp. | reverse complement strand
TCACGTACAGCATCTATCAATGCTTTTACGATAGGAGAGTTCGGACCTGCACGATAGAGAGTCATCCGTATAGTAATCGTTTCAGGGTCTGCTGCAGCCTGTTTGATGAATTGCACTACGGGTTCAAAACTGTCAAACGGATGGTAAAGAAGGACATCCTGTTTCTCGATAGCCTCAAAGATATCTTCACTGTTCAATGGAGGAAGTATTTTGGGTGCAAAAGTAGGCAGTACAAGGTGCGAAAGTGCTTTATCCCCTACGATCTGCCAGAGGCTTCCAAGGTTTAGAGAAAGACTTTTGTAGGAGTAGATATCTTTATCATCAAGGTTAAGATGCGAAAGTAAAAAGTTTATAAGATTTTCATCTGCACCATCGTTGAGTTCAAGACGGATAAGCGAACCTTTGTTTCTAGAACGTAAACCTTCCTGAAGGATCTCCAAAAAGTCATCCGCTTCCTCTTCCTCTATCTCAATATCTGCATTCCTTGTGACTCTAAAAGGTGTTGATGCCAGAGGACTGAACCCAGGAAAAAGCTCAGAGGCAAAGTACTCAACCACTGACTCTATGGGAATAAATGTTTGTCCTAACTGTACAAATCTAGGGAGTATTCTAGGGATACGCACAAGTCCATGTTTGATATGTTTAGAGTCATCTTCCAGTGTAAGTGCCAAACCAAAACTAAGGTTGTTGAGATGAGGGAAAGGGTGTGTCGCATCTACGGCTATAGGAATGATCACAGGATATATCTCATTAAAGAATTTTTCTTTTATTTCTAGTTTTTCGTCTTGATTGAGCGCATCATAGTTTTTTACATTTACCCCATGCATGTGAAGTTCCGAGATGATAGAGGTATAACATGATTCCAACACTTTGTGCTCTTTATGCAAGTACCCGTGTATTTGCTCGAGTTGTTGGCTTGGAGTCAGCTTGTCTGGTCCGGTCTCTTGTATTCCTGCCTTATATAGTGCCTTAAGTCCTGCAACACGTATCATATAAAATTCATCAAGGTTAGTTCCATAGATAGCAAGAAACTTAAGACGTTCAAGTGGTGGTAGTTGTTCATCCAGTGCCTGTGCCAGAACACGTGAGTTAAACTGCAGCCATGAGAGTTCACGGTTAAAATAGAGTTGTGAAGAAGAGAGATCTAAAGCCATGAATTTTGCCTATATAATAGAGTGTTTTACGCGTATTATAGCAAAAACCTACAATTTTTTGATTTTTGCTATCTGATCACGCAGTCTGGCAGCCTCTTCAAAGTCCAAATTTTTTGCTGCAGCAAGCATCTTAGCCTTGAGTTCTTTGACCATTTGTTGACGTTCTGCTTTCGGCATTTTGTCCAGTTTACTCTGTTTATTGTAGAGTTCACCTGCATCTTCTACTTTGAGGTCTGTGTCAAGGACCCTAAGTGTGCTTTTAGGTGTAATGCCATGTTCTTTATTATAGGCTATTTGTTTTTCTCGTCTGGCTTGTGTGGTATCGATGGTGAACTGCATAGAGTCTGTGATCTTTTTGGCATACATAAGCACATGCCCATTGGCATTTCTTGCAGCCCTTCCGGCTGTTTGTATGAGAGAAGTTCGTGAACGTAAAAAACCCTCTTTGTCTGCATCAAGAATAGCCACGAGACTGACTTCAGGAAGGTCAAGCCCTTCTCTAAGCAGGTTAATACCTACTAAGATATCAAACTCACCTAAACGTAAGGAACGTATGGTCTGGTTACGTTCTATAGCATCCATATCTGAGTGCATATGCCGGGCTTTAAGCCCAAGATCATTGTAGTACGTTGTCAACTCTTCTGACATCTTTTTTGTCAATACTGTGACAAGCACACGTTCACCGCGTGCTATGACCGGTTTCATCCTGTCATGCAGGTCTTCCACCTGGTACGTACTGTCAATCACTTCTATCTCCGGATCAAGCAGTCCTGTAGGTCGCACGACCTGTTCGGCTACTGCAGATGAAAGCTCAAGTTCAAGCGGAGCAGGGGTAGCAGACACAAAGAGAAAATGAGGGGCTTTATGGATATACTCGTCAAACATCAGTGGACGGTTGTCCAGTGCAGAGGGCAGTCTGAAACCATGGTCAACCAGTACCTCCTTACGGCTTCTGTCACCTGCATACATCCCTCTGAACTGTGGCAGAGAGACATGAGATTCATCAACAATGACGAGGTAATCATCATGCATGGCTTCAAAGTAGTCCATCATGGTGTAAGGCGTCTCACCCGC
>JBFEKK010000207.1:0-2237 GCA_041552675.1 Sulfurovum sp. | reverse complement strand
GTGAAGCTATGAGTATTGTCGAAGAGAGTGCAGATGAAGATGCATCTGTGATCTTTGGTACAACAACCAATGTAAATATGGCTGTTGATGAAGTGAAGATCACTATCGTTGCTACCGGATTTGAAGATAAAAATGCTGTTGCTGAACCAACAGTAACAAAACAAAAAACACTTTTAAGCACTAACACTTGTGACATCAGTACTGTAAGAAGTAAGATGGTTGTAGGTGGATACAATGGTGACAATGAAGATATTTTGGATGTACCTACTTTCCTTAGAAAGCAAATGGACTAAATACACCCATTCCCTTTTATGATTTAAAGCAGAGAAACGCTTCCTTCTCTGTTTTACCTTTCCCCACATTTTTTCCTCCTTTCTATTAATCATATTTTGCTATGATTCTTCAAAACATAATTATGGATAAACTATGAAACATTTAAAAAAATTTTCAACCATTGCAACCGCTACCGGTCTTGGTACACTATTAGCCACTGGTGTGACAGGTTGCTTTAGCAATAACCAGCAACAGCAAGAAGAAGCGAAAGCGCAAAATGCATTTGTCATTATAGAAGAGACTGCTCCGGGCAGATACCAGATCAAAGATGAGTTTCCCGCAGAGGAAACACGTATCGTACTTAAAAAACTGGATGGAACAGAACGCGTATTGACCAAGCCTGAAATGGATGCCCTGGTTGCCCAAGAGGCAGCCAAGATTGACAACGGAATTTCCAACCTAACCAAAGAACAAAATCCTCAAATGTCACAACAAGGTGGCATGGGTCTGGGAGAAATACTTCTATCCAGTATGGCTGGAGCTGTCATTGGTTCTTGGATAGGATCTAAGCTTTTTGGTAACCAAAATTTCCAAAACAACAGAAAAGCAGGATACAAATCTCCTTCTACCTATACAAGAAGTCAAAAAAGTTTTAATACAGCCAAAAGAAGCAGCTCTAAGCGAAGTGGATTCTTTGGAAATAAAAGCGCATCAAGCCGTACTGGCGGTTTCTTTGGTGGATAAATAATGTTGAATTTACAAAAAACCACACCATTAGACACAGACTATTTAGAATCACTCGGTTTTGTATGGCATACAGACCGTGATGAAACAAGTTATATCTCTAATACATTGGTAGTCATCTCTGAAGAAGAAGCTGAAGCATATTATGAAGCAACCAATACACTTTATGACATGTATGTGGAAGCAGCAGAACATGTAGTAGAAAATAATCTCTTTCATGAGATAGGTATACCTTTCAATCTCGTAGAAGTGATCAAAGAGTCATGGGAAAATGATGTACACTGGCATCTTTATGGACGTTTTGATCTAGCGGGAGGTGTGGATGGAAAACCCATCAAACTTTTAGAGTTTAATGCAGATACTCCTACTGCTCTGTTCGAAACGGCCATTATTCAGTGGGCCATGCTCAAAAAAAATGCTCTTGAGGAAGAGCGTCAGTTTAATGCACTCTACGAATCACTTGTAAACAACTTCAAACGTTTGGTGACACTGGAAGAAGATGTTTCTACTTTTGAGGAACGTTATGATGGATGGAACTTTCTCTTTACCTCTGTCAGAGGAAACTCTGAAGAAGAAAATACAGTAAGACTCCTCCAGCACATAGCTACAGAAGCAGGATTTGAAACAGAGTTTGCCTACATAGACGATATAGAATTCTCCCCAGATGAGGGTATCTTTTATGAAAATAAGAACTATGAACTGTGGTTTAAACTCATCCCTTGGGAAGACATCGCACTGGAAGAGTCAGACCTGGCGATGCTTCTAACCAATATCATCAAAAATCAAAAGGCCATCATCTTCAACCCGGCTTATACCCTGCTTTTTCAGAGTAAAGGACTCCTCAAGATCCTATGGGATCTCTATCCTAACCACCCTCTTCTGCTTGAGAGTTCTTTTGAACCATTGCAAGGGAAAAAACAAGTAAAAAAACCTATTTTTGGTAGAGAAGGTGGCAGTGTGAGCATTTTAGATGAAAAGTCAAATGATATAGAAACTGTAGCAGGTGACTATGACACTCATAAAATGGTCTACCAAGCCTATACAGAACTACCAACAGATACAGAAGGACAATCCTATCAGGCAGGTGTATTTTATGCTTACGAAGCTTGTGGACTTGGTTTTAGAAAAGGTGGAAAGATCTTAGATAATATGTCCAAATTTGTGGGACATATCGTTCAGAGATAATCTACTAATACCTCTTACTCTTAGACTCGATCAAG
>JBFEKK010000206.1:0-2244 GCA_041552675.1 Sulfurovum sp. | reverse complement strand
CACACCTGCAACTTGTGCCGGGATCACATTCATAAGCAGTGAACTTGGATAGGCAGCTTTTCCACCAGGAATGTAAAGTCCTGCTCTATCTACAGCAGTGACTTTTTGTCCCAGGATAGTCCCATTGGCTTCTTTATCCATCCAAGTTTTTGGCATAAGTTTTTGGTGATAACGTTCTATACGGTCATAAGCAAGGTGCAGTGCATCACGAAGTTCAGGATCTATGGCATCATAGGCTTTTGCCATCTCTTCTGTAGAAACTAAAAGTGCCTCATCATTTGCCGGTTCCCATCTGTCAAACTTCGCTATCTGACTTTTAACTGCGCTGTTACCTTCAGTTTGTATTTCTTTAAGTAACCCAGATACGATGCTTGTCACACCCTCTATATCCATTTTACCACGCTGAAGTAATTCATCAAAATTTGCTTCAAAACTGTCGTCACTACTGTAAAAAACTTTCACTTATAAGTCCTTATCTATATCTTTATATTTTCGTTTATATCTCGGGAGCATACTCTCATTGCCTAACACACCACCTTGATGGATGTAGAGTGTAGGTATAGAAAAGACCTCAGGATGTGCAAGTAAGACTCTCCATCCAAGGGGGTCATATAGGAGGTCAAACTCCACTCCCGTTTGTTGTTGTAATTTTAGCCAAATTTTATAGTTTTCTTTATAAAGTTTAGCAAAATGGTATTTTTTCTCTAAACTCAATATCTCAGGATGATAATTTTCATCCTTTTCTAACTCTAAAAACTGTTTTTTGAGATAGTTCTCATCTCCTACACATGCTGTAGTATATACCCTGTTTGAAGCAAGATATTTTTGTAAAAAAAGTGCCGTTGTTCCAGTCCCTGAAGGTAGAAATATATTTAATTCTGTTAAATCATTCTCTTCTTGCCATGATACAATTTCTTCAGCCAATGCTCGTATACCAAACTCTGCCTCTTTTTGCCGTCCACCCTCTTCTATAAAAAGAACATTCTTAGGATAGGTACGGGAAACTATCTCTTCTTCGATGATCTTCATGCCATTATCTAGTGCAGCCTTGTAATTACCATGCGGGTATTCTTTCAAATAGTCAGCGATGTGGTCTACTACATACTCAAACTCCCATGCTTTCATCTTTGCTAATACAGAGAGTGAGTACATGGCATTAGACTGTGCAGAACCATAAGAGACAAGCTTATTTACATCAGGAAAATCATGTTGAAGAAAATAGTAAAATTTTCGTGCTTTGTTACCAGAGAAATCAGAGTTTATCAGATCATCTCGTTTCAGATAAAAATGATGTTCGTCAAAAGTAATTGACTGAATCGGAGAGGGAAAATGTAAAGTTTTCATTTGTAGATTCCCGGGTTCTACCCCGGAATAATGAACTGTGTGTTAGTTTCTATTTAAGCAGTTAAGGTCATCAAATGCTCTCTCAAGTCTTACAACCGTTGACTCTTCTCCAGCACGTAACCATTTTCTTGGGTCGTAATACTTTTTGTTTGGCTTATCTTCACCCTCCGGGTTACCGATCTGTCCCTGTAAGTAATCATGATATTTGTTTACATAGGTACGCACACCATCCCAAAATGACCACTGGGTATCTGTATCTATGTTCATTTTTATCACACCATAACCTATCGCTTCTCTAATGTCCGAGAGTTCAGAACCTGAACCACCATGGAAAACAAAATCTACAGGTTTTTTGGCTGTACCATACTTCTCTTCGATATAGGTTTGAGAATTATCAAGGATCTTAGGCGTGAGTGAAACATTCCCTGGTTTATACACACCATGCACATTTCCAAAAGAAGCAGCAATAGTAAACTTGTCAGAGACCTTTGAAAGTTCTTCATAAGCATACGCTACCTCTTCAGGCTGCGTATAGAGAAGCGCATTGTCTATCTCCGTATTATCTACACCGTCTTCTTCTCCGCCTGTTACACCAAGCTCTATCTCAAGTGTCATGCCTATCTTAGACATACGTTCCAAATAGACTTTACACGTAGCGATATTCTCTTCTATAGGCTCTTCAGACAGGTCTATCATGTGAGAGGAAAAAAGAGGAATACCATGCACCTTATAGTACGCTTCACTTGCATCAAGCAGTGCATCTATCCAAGGAAGAAGTTGTCTTGCTGCATGGTCGGTATGAAGAACAACAGGTATACCATATGCTTTAGCTACCGTATGTACATGCTGTGCACCTGAAATACACCCTAAAATAGCTGCCTCGTCTGAAGGCAATCCTTT
>JBFEKK010000205.1:0-2254 GCA_041552675.1 Sulfurovum sp. | reverse complement strand
GCAATGATATCTTGAAGATCTTTATACTTTTGAAGAAGCTTCTGCACGCCTCTAGCGATATTATAGTGATCTTCACCAACAATTTGTGGATCAAGCATTCTTGAAGTTGAATCCAATGGATCAACCGCAGGATAGATACCTTTTTCAGCAATAGATCTGTTAAGTACTGTTGTTGCATCCAAGTGAGCAAATACAGACGCAGGAGCCGGGTCAGTCAAGTCATCCGCTGGTACATATACTGCTTGAACAGAAGTAATAGAACCTTTAGTTGTTGATGTAATTCTCTCTTGAAGTGCACCCATCTCTCTGCTAAGTGTCGGCTGATAACCAACTGCTGAAGGGATACGACCAAGAAGTGCAGACATCTCTGAACCTGATTGAGCAAATCTAAAGATGTTATCGATAAACATCAATACATCAAGACCCATCTCATCTCTAAAATACTCAGCCATAGTAAGACCAGTAAGAGCGATACGGTTACGTGCTCCTGGAGGCTCTGACATTTGACCATAGCACAGTGCAACTTTGTCAAGTACGTTTGATTCTTTCATTTCGTAGTAAAGGTCATTACCTTCACGTGTTCTTTCACCAACACCGGCAAATACAGAGTAACCACTGTGTTTCATTGCAACGTTGTTAATAAGTTCCATGATGATAACGGTCTTACCAACACCAGCACCACCGAATAGTCCAACTTTACCACCTTTGTTATAAGGCGCTAAAAGGTCAACTACTTTGATACCTGTTTCAAATACTTCAGTTTTTGTACTTTGCTCTTCAAATGGTGGTGGATCTCTGTGGATTGACCAGTATTCTTTAGCATTAACATCACCAGCTTCATCGATAGGATCACCGATAACGTTGAAGATACGTCCAAGAACTTCTTCACCTACAGGAACTTTGATAGAGTCACCAGTTGCTTTAACTTCTTGACCTCTTACAACACCTTCACTCATATCCATAGCAATTGTTCTAACTCTGTTATCACCTAGTTGTGCTGCTACTTCTAAAACTAATTTTTGTTCTTTACCATCAACCATAAACGTAGTTTCTAACGCTTCATTAATCTCCGGTAGGTAGTCTGTAAAATCCACATCGAGAACTGGACCTAAGACTTGTACTATTTTACCTGTCATTACTTCTCCTCTAATTATTTCATTGATTCCATACCACTGATGATCTCTATGAGTTCAGTAGTAATGGCTTCTTGTCTTGCTTTGTTATACTTCACAGTAAGGTTTTTTACCATCTCTTTAGCATTGCTAGTCGCTGCATCCATCGCTTGCATACGAGCAGAGTGTTCTGCTGCCAATGAATCGATAAGTGAGTAATACATTGTATACTCAACATAACGCTTAACCAATGCATCAAGAAGTGTATCATCGTCATCTGGTTCTACTTCAAGTTCAGAAGTTGAAACCACATCAAGTACTAGTTTTGATGAATCCACTGGTAAAATCTGATCTTCTCTAATTTCTTGAGTGATCATATTTACATAACCATTATGAATTAAGACAACCTTATCCGTCTCGCCGTTTACATAGGACTCAGCTACTTCAGAGATAAACTCTGCAGATTGCTTAAAGTCAGGTGCAGCAGAAAGTCCTACAATTTCATTGTTTAATTCAAAATTATTGAATTTAAAATAATCGATACCTTTTCTACCTACTGCTCTAAGACGTACTTTCACATTCTGTGCTTTATACTCAGCGATCATCTTATTTACTCTTTTGAGTGTTTGTGAGTTAAAACCACCACAAAGACCTTTATCTGCTGTAATAAATACAATGTCTACCATCTTAGGATTTTGTGCATCCTTAAAATAGATATTATCTATACCATCAGCATTGGACTGCTGCATTTTTTGAGCGATCTCATTTAAGAGTCCAGTCAATTTTTCAGCATAGACTCTAGATCTTTTAGCAAGTTCTTCTGTTCTTTTTAATTTAGCAGAAGAAACAAGCTTCATAGCGTTAGTGGTCTTTTGTGTGTTTTTAACACTTCCAATCTTACGCTTTATCTCTTTTAAATTAGCCATTTTAAGCCTTTCTTATCCAGCAAATGAAGCTTTGAAATCTTCGATAGCTTTACGTAATTCTCCGTCTGTATCATCAGAGATTTTCTTCTCAGTTCTGATAGCATCAAGAATATTTGCATATTTTGCTTCCATAAATGGCATAAGATCTGCTTCAAATTTTGTTACAGAAGATGCAGCAATATCATCAAGGTATCCATTTGCACCAGCAAAGATAAT
>JBFEKK010000204.1:0-2290 GCA_041552675.1 Sulfurovum sp. | reverse complement strand
TTTTGTTGCATGAAGCATTGTAAGGATATCCGGTTGGCTAGTACCACCACTCACTGGTGATGCTGCCATATCGATACCATTTGCTCCTGCATCTAGCGCTGCAAGGTAAGATGCTACAGAAACACCTGCTGTTTCATGTGTGTGAAGTCTTAAATGTACACTGTCGCCAAGAAGTTTTCTAGCCATTGCGATAGTCTCATATACTTTATGAGGATTTGCAGTTCCTGATGCATCTTTAAAACACACGCTGTCATATGAGATACCCGAGTCTAAAATGTTTCTCAGTGTTTTTTCGTAAAAAGCAACATCATGTGCACCTTTACATCCTGGAGGAAGGTCCATCATTGTTACCACAACTTCATGGTCAAGACCATGTTTTTTGATCATTTCTGCAGAAAATGCAAGGTTGTTTACATCATTCAATGCATCAAAGTTACGTACTGTTGTTGTTCCATGTTTTTTAAACATTTTTGCAAAAAGTTCGATCATTTCACGGCTACCTGTATCAAGCATTACTGTGTTGATACCACGTGAAAGTACTTGAAGGTTGGCATCCGGTCCTACGATCTCCCTAAAACCGTCCATCATCTCAAATGCATTTTCCTGTAAATAAAAGAAAAGTGACTGAAATCTTGCTCCTCCACCAAATTCGAAGTGATTAATACCTGCATTCTTCGCTGCTTCTACTGCAGGGAAAAAATCATCCATAAGTACACGACCTCCAAAGACAGACTGAAATCCATCTCTAAAAGTTGTGTCCATTACATCAATATATTTTTTAGCCATTTACAATACCTTGTTTATCATTTTTTACGAAATTCTGTGACAGCTGCAATAATAGCCGCAACATGATGACCTTCCTCAGTCACATTCTTTGTAGCAGAAACTACTTCAGGTGCTTTTTCCGGGAAGAATTTATTGATAATTTTAGCTTGTAGCTTCATTACCTGAACCAATATTACCAGGAAGACAAATACAACCATCATTCCTAGCACCATAAATTTTAAGCCTTCGCTTACTAAATCTATTTCCATGTGATTAACCTCACTTTATAAGTTTACAAATTTTAAAATAGTTTTGCTTGTTATTAGGTAAAAAAAAAGAATTATCTTCTCTTTTTTCTACGATTGCTATTTCTCGTAACTTTTTGTTCCTCTGCATATCCTTGCAGCATCTCATCTACAGTATTTTGATCAAAACCTATTTGCGTTCCTATGTTATGCTGTTCTTCTTCAATTATACGTGAGAGCAGTTTTTCTAAAAGCATCTTTTTATCCATTTCTCCCATGTAGGCTAACAACGTTGCTGCATCATTATGTACTTGGATATTTCTGATCTTTTCAGCTAAATATTCACAACTTGCATCATCAAGTCCTGCACCACCTTGAATAGTGGCTAAACGCATATCTGCACCTACTTCTTTTTGGATACGTTGAAGTTCTTTAAACTCTTCGGTTGTCACCAAGGTTATGGCCTGCCCACTTCTTCCTGCACGTCCCGTACGACCGATACGATGTACATAACTTTGAGGATCAAAAGGTATATGATAATTAAAAACATGTGTTACATCTTTGACATCCAAGCCACGTGCAGCGACATCTGTGGCTACCATGATCTTAGTTTCGCCTCTTCTATACGCTTTAATGACCACTTCTCTGTCCATCTGTTCCAAATCACCGTGTAAACCGCTGGCATTAAATCCTAATGCCTGCAAATGTTCGGTCAGTCTGTCCACTTCCCTTTTCATACGGCAGAAGATAATACATTTATTGGTTTTTTCTGTTTCAAGAAGTTTTACAATCGCTTCATCTCTTTGGTGCTCATGGATCATATAGTAACGCTGATCTATGATGTTGTTTGTCGTCTCTTCATCTCCTACAACAGAGATATACTCTGGTTGATAGAGTATGTTACTTGCCAACTCTTTGATCGGTTCAGGCATTGTTGCAGAGAAGAGTAATGTTTGTCTGTTTTGAGGGATATACTCAAAGATCTCTTTGATCTCTTCAAGGAAACCCATATCAAGCATTTCATCTGCTTCATCAAGTACAACGATCTCTGGGTTAAAAACATCGATCTTGCCTTTTTTGTAAAGATCTTTAAGTCTTCCTGGTGTCGCTACAACGATCTGTACACCTTTGTGGATAAGTGCTATCTGACGTCCATACCCTACACCACCATACACTGTTAACGTTCTAATACCTGCGAAACGTCCTAAGTGATAGAGTTCATCAGCTACCTGTGTTGCCAACTCTCTTGTAGGTGTGATGACCAATGCTCTTTCTATCTC
>JBFEKK010000203.1:0-2316 GCA_041552675.1 Sulfurovum sp. | reverse complement strand
TGGTAACTGTATGGGTGTTCCTACTATCGGTGGTGAAGTGAGTTTTGATGAGAGTTACAACGGGAACATTCTTGTGAATGCCTTTTCTCTTGGACTGGTAAAATCAGATGAGATCTTTTTAGGTGTTGCGTCAGGTATAGGGAACTCTGTGATGTATGTAGGTTCTAAAACAGGTCGTGATGGTCTTGGTGGTGCAGTCATGAGTTCTGACAGTTTTACTGAAGAGTCTAAATCACTTCGTCCAACAGTGCAGGTGGGTGATCCATTTACGGAGAAACTTCTTCTTGAAGCATGTTTAGAACTCTTCAAGACAGACCATGTGGTAGGTATCCAAGATATGGGTGCAGCAGGGCTTACTTCTTCAGCATTCGAAATGGCGGGTAAAACAGGTGCAGGTCTTATCATGCACTTAGACAAAGTACCTGCTAGAGAAGAGGGAATGACACCGTATGATTTTATGCTTTCTGAGTCTCAAGAGCGTATGTTGATCTGTGCGAAAAAAGGAAGTGAACAGGCGATCATTGATATCTTTGAAAAATGGGAATTGGATGTTGCTGTGATCGGTGAAGTGACAGATACAGCACGTATGGAATTGATGTGGCATGGTGAAAAGTGTGCCGATATGCCTATCGCTCCAGTGAGTGAAGAAGCACCGGTACTCGACAGACCTGTAGCAAGACCTGCATACTTAGATGAAGTGAATGCCAAATCAGTAGAGAGTTATCCAGCAGTAAATGATCAGGAAGCCTATGAAGCACTGCTTTCAAATATCGAAATTTCAGATAAAGCCTGGGTATATAATCAGTATGATTCTATGGTCCAGACCAACACAACGAAAGGGCCAGGAAGTTTAGATGCTTCTTGTATCCGTATTAAAGAAAATGGAAAAGCTTTGGCGATGAGTTCTGACTGTAACCCTCGTTACTGTTACATCGACCCTAAAAAAGGTGCTGCACTTGCAGTGGTTGAATCTGGACGTAATGTTGCAATGTCAGGGGCTAGACCACTTTCTATCACGGACTGTCTAAACTATGGTAACCCGGAAAACCCAGAAGTAATGTGGCAGTTTGCACAGGGTTGTGAAGGTATTAAAGAGGCATGTTTGGAACTAAATACACCGGTTGTCAGTGGAAACGTATCCCTCTATAATGAAACCAATGGTGTATCTGTATTCCCTACACCTGCTATAGCCATGGTAGGACTCAACGATGATGAAAACAAAGTACTGCCTTCAGCATTCCAGGAAGAGGGAAGTCAAATTCTTTTAGTGGGTGAAACCAAAGGTGAGTTTGGCGGTTCACTGTATATCAAGGCATTACATGGTGAAACAGCCGGATCTTTACCGACATTTGACTATAAAACAGAGCTCGCACTTTGGGAACTTGTCATCGAAGCGAACAAACAAGGACTTTTGAAGTCTGCGAAAGATGTGAACATAGGTGGATTGGCCATCGCACTCTCTAA
The DNA here is from genome assembly GCA_041552675.1 of Sulfurovum sp. GTDB lineage: Bacteria > Campylobacterota > Campylobacteria > Campylobacterales > Sulfurovaceae > Sulfurovum. The sequence goes on along the minus strand of JBFEKK010000203.1, from coordinate 852 downwards.
AATGGCAGCAGTGTCTAACAAAGGTGTAAGCGCTGAAATCGATTTAGATGACAGTAAAAACATCTTTGATGAGTCACAAAGTAGAGCCCTATTAGAAGTGTCGGAAGAGAATGTAGAAGCTGTAGTTCGTATGGCTATGGATCTGGGTATTAAAGTGACGAACATTGGTACGGTTGGTGGAGAGACAGTGAAAGTGAATGATGTAGCACTTTCTTTAGAAAAAGTAAAAGATATGTACTTCAATACGTTTGCTCGTACTATTGAGCAGGATCTGTAAAATACTTTTATTGTAGATTGGAGTTCTTTTCTACTTTTTTAGAAAAAGTAGAACAAAAATCGTTACGGCTCTCGAAGCGCTTCGCTTATAGTGGCGTTCGCCGTAACATTTATTTTTAATTATTGTGAAAGAGAGAAGTATGAGAGCATTATTAAGTGTAAGTGATAAAGTGGGTATCGTAGAGTTTGCTCAAGGTTTAGAGCGTCAAGGTTGGGAAATCATTTCAACAGGCGGTACATATAAGAAGTTAAATGAAGCGGGTGTAAAAGTCATCGAGATAGATGAAGTGACTAAGTTTCCGGAGTGTTTTGAAGGACGTGTAAAAACACTGAACCCTTATGTGCATGGCGGGATCCTTCATAAAAGAGGGGATGATTCACATGTAGCTCAAGCCAAAGAGCTTGGTGTTGAGGGGATTGATCTTGTATGTGTAAACCTTTATCCATTCAAAGAGACGATCGAAAGAACAGAAGATTTTGATGAGATCATAGAAAATATCGATATCGGTGGACCTACGATGGTGAGAAGTGCTGCGAAAAACTTTAACGATGTGCTTATCGTGACTGATGCCGGTG
>JBFEKK010000202.1:0-2323 GCA_041552675.1 Sulfurovum sp. | reverse complement strand
CTCGCACTTAAAGCTACCGCAGCCGGCCTGGTTGTAGCCATTCCTGCAACTGTCATTTACAATGCACTGCTTACAAGAGTAGATACGATCTTGGCCAGATGGGAAATAGCACAGGATTCAAACGCATAATGAGACGTGAACGCTTTGACAAAATGAATGTCGTACCATTCATAGATATAGTACTCGTTCTACTGGTCATCGTACTTGCCACAGCTACTTTTGTCACCAATCAAACGATCAAGGTAGATCTGCCAAGTGCCAGCTCCAAAAAGAGTGAAGAGAAAAAAAGCATTCATATAGCCATAGATAAAGAAGGAAAATACTTTTATGACAAAGAGGCTTTAAGCCTTGAACTTATCGAAGAGAGACTTATGAAACTAGATCCCAAAAAAGATTTGGTCTCTTTACATATGGACAAAGAAAGTGCTTTTCAATACTTTGTAAAGATCATAGATATTCTTAAAACCAAAGGGTTTGAGAATATCTCGATTATTACCAAGAAATAGTTATTCCGTCATCATCCCATAAGGACGTTTCAGCTTCTCAGTTAACTGATGCAAACTTACTGAACGTCCTTCTCTTGCAAACTCTCGTCCATCCATAAAGACTATCATTGTAGGTACAGAAAAAACTTGGAAGTGTGCAGAGATCTCTGGATTTTCATGTGCATCAAGGTATATCTGCTTGAGCTGAGGAAAGTTTGTATCAAATACTTCTTTAAACTTGGGTCTTAATGCATGACATACATTACAGTGCTCTCCAGAGAAGTAAAGTAAAACCCCTACTTCACTTCTTATAATGTTTTGCAGTTCTTCTAGTGTCATACCTTATCCTTGAATGATTTTTAAAATTATAACGATTAGGAGCTACAACTGAGCTTCTTATTTTTAAATTCATCCGGTGTCGCACCTGCCCATCTTTCATCTGCCTCATGTTCGGCATACGGATCTTTAGCGATTTCAAATAATGCATCTACCACGGTAAAGTCACCATTTACAGCTGCAGTGATGGCTTCTTGCAGCATGTAGTTTTTGAGTACGAACTTTGGGTTGGTCTGTAACATGGCGCTGTGTCTCTCCTTGGTGGTGGAGGTATTTGCTTTAAGTCTCTCATCATAACTGTCTAACCACTCATTCATCGGCTTATGATACAGACCCAGTTTCAACAGTGCAGTTCTCTCTCCATCATAACGACTAAGGGTTCTAAAAAAGAGTGTATAGTCTATACTCAGTCCCTGCATCATACCAAGCAAGTGTTTGATGAGATCCAGATCACTGTCTTGGAGTGTATCTAACCCTATCTTTTTACCCATAAGATACAAGTAATGTTCTGTATATATTCTTGCATAGCCATGGAGGATTTGTTCCAGTTTTTCAATGTTCACCATCGGTGCCAAAGTATGCATAAGCGCCTGCAAGTTCCACTCCCCTATATTGGGCTGGTTTCCAAAGCTGTAACGGCCACCTTGATCTGTATGGTTACAGATGTAGTGAAAGTCATAGTCATCCAAGAATGCATAAGGGCCATAGTCTATGGTAAGACCAGCGATGGACATGTTGTCTGTATTCATCACTCCATGGTTAAACCCTACTGCCTGCCACTTTGCCATGAGTATGGCTGTTCTACTGACCACTTCTGTAAAAAAATGCAGATATTTGTTCGGTTCATCTACCAAGTGCGGGTAACTCTCAGCGATAGCATAGTCAGCCAATGCTTCCAACTCTGCATATCTCTTTTTGTGTGCAAAGTATTCAAAGGTACCAAAACGTATCCATGAAGGAGAGACACGAAGCACTATGGCCCCGGTTTCCCACTCTTCTCTGAAGACTTTGTGTTCTGAACCTATCAGTGCCAGGGCTCTTGTACCCTCTATACCAAGTCCATGCATCGCTTCACTCATAAGATACTCACGAATGGAAGAGCGAAGTACAGCACGACCATCACCTGAACGTGAGTAACGTGTCTGACCTGCACCTTTAAGCTGGAGATGCCACTGTTTGATCGTACCTATATTGATAGCACGTCCGTCTCCCAGACGTGGTACAAAATGCCCGAACTGATGTCCGGCATAACACATCGCAAAAGGATCAGACCCTTTGAGTTGCCATGCACCATTGACAAACTCTACAAAAGCATCACTGTAAAGTTCTTCAATATCTATATCCAATAGCTTTGCCACCTCTTCATTGGCATGGATCAGAAATACATTCTCCAGTGGTGTAGGCTTTACTCTTGTATAGCACTCATCTGGTAATTCCAAATAGGGATTGGTCAGTTTTATTTCATTTAGTTTCATAGTTAAATTCTACACAGCATGGCTTTG
>JBFEKK010000201.1:0-2373 GCA_041552675.1 Sulfurovum sp. | reverse complement strand
TCGTTCATCTATACGCAAAGTACTTAATCCTTCAAAGGCTTCTTTTGTTTCCAGTGAGATATGTAACTCTTTGTCCTCAGAAAGTAGTGTAAGTGCCTGAGCTATCTCAGTCTGATTTTTTACTTTAGCCACACGTATGGCATCAAAAGCAAAATCATTCAAAAATGCTATCTCTTCTGCTCCACCTTCATTTAAGGGGTTAATGCGTACGATGATAAAAGAGTTGGAGTACTGCATATGTGAGAGAAAAAGAGCGATATTATGTAGGGCTTCTTTTTTACGAGAGGGTGCGATGGCATCTTCGAGGTTCAATGTGATCATATCTGCATCATGCTCATCTATACGATTTAAATGCTTGAGGTTGAGTGGGTTGAGCATCATGTTTGAACGGTAGGTATGTTTTACTGCAGGGGTTTTTCTTTTACTTCCGAACGTTGTAGGCAGTGTATCTAAATTATCAAATATCATACTGTTATAGTATCTAAAATTAACTCAAAAGAGATATAATTCTCCATGCTAAAATACCTTAATGGATACGATACCAAGTTAAAAGCACAGGTGCAAACCCTCATAGATCAAAAGAAACTTGGAGAGTACTTACTCGCACGTTACAGTGATACACATCCGTATACTACGGATAAAAGCCTTTATAGCTATGTACAGGAACTTAAAAACACCCACATGCGCAATGCTTCACCAATTTCCAAAGTACTTTATGATGCGAAGATACGCGATCTTAACGCTGCCCTTGGAACACATACCTTTGTATCACGCGTACAAGGAGGAAAGCTTAAAGCCAAAAACGAGATACGTATCTCACATGTTTTTAAAAAAGTTCCCGAGCCTTTTTTACGGATGATAGTTACACACGAATTGGCCCATATCAAAGAGAAAGAACATAATAAAGCGTTCTATAAACTTTGCACCCATATAGAACCGGCATACCATCAGTTTGAATTTGACCTGCGACTTTATCTGATCTATCGTGATACATTTGGAGAGTTGTATGTATGATGGGATATGAAGCTATTGCAATAACATCTATGCTGACCCTCGAAAGTTTGTTACTGTATAATACTCAAAAAAATTCAGGGTAGCTAGAATGAATCAACTCATCCTAATATTTATGCTTTTTAGTATTTCACTTCTTGCCAGAGAAGAAATGTTTCCGAGTCAGGAATGCCCTGCATTTAATAACATGAAACATACGCAAAATACACATAGCGTACATTTGGATACACAGAAAAAATATACGATACTTCAACACCGTAAAGGACAAACTCTTATACTGGTAACTGCTGAGAATCCTGCTCAGAGATGGGTGGATGACAGGTGTTTTTACAAGCGTTCAGAATCTTCGAATCCTCTCAATGTTGAGAGAGTTGACAGTAAGGTTACCAGTATCAATGATGATCTTTACAAAACATCAATAAAGACTGATAGAACAAAACATACTAAAAAATATGAAAATAGAAATATTTCAACACAGAACCTTCTGGCACTCTCTTGGTACAATGCTTTTTGTGAAACGCACAGGGTTAAAAAAGAGTGCAAAAGGAGTATGTTTCCTTTGGCTAAAACCAAGTACAGTGAAAAACATTTTGTACTTCATGGGCTGTGGCCACAGCCTAAAAATAAAATATATTGTGGGGTGGATAGTCACACTGTTACTATGGACAAACATAAGCAATGGAATAGACTTCCAGATATAGCTTTACGTGATGAGGTAAAAAAACGTTTGCAAAAAGTGATGCCTGGATTTGCTTCAAATCTTCATAAACATGAATGGATCAAACATGGTTCCTGTTATGGTACCGATGCTAACAGTTATTATGAAGATGCCATAAATATGGTTGAGCAGGTCAATGATTCCAAAGTAGGTGACTTTTTTAAGAAGCACATAGGCAAACGTGTCACTCTTCAACAGATCCGTGCACTTTTTGACAGAAACTTTGGGCTAGGTACAGGAAAACGGGTAGAGATGAAATGTCATAAGGGACTTATCACTGAGCTTTGGTTACATTTAGGATCTAGGAGTGATGCCTTAGGCACACTATTAAAACAGGGAAAACAAATACGAAGCCATTGTCAAAGTGGGCTCGTGGACAAGGCTGGATTTTGAGTGATAAAGTAGAGGTATTAGAAGCGCTGAAACATTCCAATGTTTTCTTGACAGGTGGTGCAGGGGTTGGAAAGAGCTATATAACCAATGAGGTGATCTCTGACTATCGAAAAAGAGGGAAACAGGTTGTCTCTTTAGGCTCCACCGGTGTGAGTGCCGTGAACATCGGAGGTTTTACGGTACATAGTTTTTTTGTGTTCGGTATCGCCAATAATTTTGAAGAGTTGGCTGCGGGAGACAAACGTGCTAAG
>JBFEKK010000200.1:0-2393 GCA_041552675.1 Sulfurovum sp. | reverse complement strand
ATCAGTAATAGTAATTTTTTGTTTTTTTTCATTGACATAATGGTAAAGTGCATCTATGGTCATCATTTCTGAAAATGTTGCTTCATCAATATATACACCAAAACTTTTTTCTATAAAAGTAAATAGTTTGACATAATTCAACGAGTCAAGATGAAGGTCGAGTTCAAGATGTGATGATGGTGCAATAGGGTCATTTGTAAGGGTTGATAGAAAATGTTTGATACCCTGATAGACTGCATTTTTGGGCTCATCTTCCACATTTTTAGAGAGAAATGTTTGTTCTTTCATAAACTTTTCAAGTTCAGATCTTTTAACTTCTCCTTTGTCATCCTTTGGAAGAGGAGTTTGAACGATTTGATAGCTTTTTATTTTTTCATCTTTAGGGGCTTTGATGTTGTATAGTTCTACAGCATACCATTTGATCTCATTGTTAAGGCGAATTATCTTACACTTTTTAGCTTCTTCAAAGTCTGGGTAGATGAGTGCAAAGAGCTGGTTATTATGTATGAGGACCGCAACTTCTTTGACCACATTTGATAGCTTCAGGATATTTTTTTCGATCTTAAGAATGTTAATTTCATTATGATTATTCATATCATAATGATACCTGTTTTTTAAGCATTCCACTTGACTTTCCTTTTGCTTATTGGATATTATAGGTATTAATTATCTTTAATACTAGATGAGAGGTGTATAAGATGAAGCGCTTACTTTTTTTGTTGCTTATAACAATTTTGCCACTTTTTTCTAGCACTTCAACCATCATTAAATTAGAGATAAAAGGTACAGTCGGCCCTGCAAGCAGTCAGTATCTGAAAGAAGGGATGGAAGCAGCACAAGGCCAAAACGCACAAATGATCTTGATCGAACTGGACACACCTGGTGGACTCTCTTCCTCAATGCGGGAAATGATACAGGAGATCACAAACAGCACGATACCTGTTATCATTTATGTCTCTCCAAAAGGTGCAAGAGCTGCAAGTGCAGGGACCTATCTTCTTTATGCTTCTCATGTGGCAGCTATGGCACCAGGAACCAATCTCGGTGCTGCTACCCCAGTCAGTTTGATGCCCACACCTATGATTACAGATTCAAATACAACTAGCCCCTCTGCATTAGAGAAAAAAGCAATGAATGATGCCATAGCTTACATTAAAAGTCTCGCTGAATTAAATGAGCGTAATATCACTTGGGCAGTAGAGGCAGTTAAAGAGGCTAAAAGCATTTCGGCTAAAGATGCATTACGTTATGGAGTTATTGACTTGATAGCTGATAATAGCAATGAGCTTTTGAGTAAACTTGAAGGTAGAAAAGTTACCGTATCCGATATGAATATCACACTTATAACAAAGGATGCGGTAATTCTGACCTTTGAAGCTGACTGGAAAACCAAATTTCTAGCCATTATTACTGATCCAAACATTGCATATATACTTTTGATCATAGCCATATATGGCATCTTTTTTGAATTGATGAACCCAGGTGCCATATTTCCCGGAGTGATAGGGGTCATATCAGGAGTGATTTCATTGTATGCATTAAATATGATTCCTTTTAATTATGCTGGATTGCTACTGATACTCTTGGGCATTGTTTTTATGGTTGCTGAAGTGTTGATCACAGGATTTGGTATTTTAGGGATTGGCGGAGTGACTGCTTTTGCCTTTGGTTCACTGCTTCTTTTTGATGCCGATACACTGGGAAGTGGTGTCTCTATTCCCCTTATCATTGCCTTCTCCTTGGTTAGTCTTGTTTTTTTCATCTTTGTTATACGTTTCCTTATTAAATCCAGATCTGTCAAAATAGTAAGTGGTGTAGATGAGATGATCGGTTCCATTGCTGAAGTCCTCGAATCATCTGAAAAAGGATATCGTGTTCGTTGCCATGGCGAAGTATGGTATGCTGAATCTGATAGTGTACTGGAAATCGGTCAAAAAGTGCGTGTAGAGAGTCTATCAGGATTAATTCTGCACGTCAAACCAATAAAGGAGTAAATTATGGTACCTATATTACCAATGACGACTGTCTATATCGTGATGATATTGATTATTTTTCTGGCATCTGCCATTCGGATCTTACGTGAATATGAGCGTGGAGTGGTTTTTACACTTGGCCGCTTTACCGGTGTGAAAGGCCCTGGTCTCATCATATTGATACCGTTTATACAGAGGATGGAACGGGTGGATCTACGTATCATTGTTTTGGATGTACCAGAGCAAGATGTGATTTCTCATGATAATGTTTCTGTGAATGTCAATGCAGTAGTCTATTTTCGTGTTGTTGATCCTGAAAAAGCGATTATACAGGTAGAGAATTTTTATGCTGCAACCAGCCAGCTTGCACAGACGACTCTACGTTCCGTCCTGGGTCGACATGAACTTGATGAAATGCTT
>JBFEKK010000199.1:0-2427 GCA_041552675.1 Sulfurovum sp. | reverse complement strand
CTAAATAACCCCATAGAACTTATTTGCCTATCGCCAAAGCGTACAGTACCATTTCATCGTTCTCCACAAATGCATTGACCTCATCATCATAATACGCACCAATACCAGAACACCCTATACCCATATAGAGTGAAGCCACATAAAGTCTATGTCCTATGATACCGGCCTTCTGGTAGAGTGCCTGATAGTTCTTCGCTTTGGAAGTGAGGAAAAAGGCTACTGCTCCCTGCATGGAGAGACTATACTGTTCCAAACTCAAATACCCCGCTTTTCTAGCAAAGTCTCCATATTTTATATACTCGCCTTCTTTATAGAGTCCCAACGGCATGTCAAGCACCCGGTTGATGACTACATAAACAGAGACATCTTCATCGCAGTCACTGAGCACAGGCTGATGTAACGCTTCCATAATATAATTGAACTGCCCCTTAGTAATCGCACCTTCCTGGAAACCTCTTTGAGATCTTCGTGTAAAGATCGTCTCTTGCAGTTTTTCTCTGTGATAGGTGAACTTTGGAGCCTTCACTTCTCTCCTGCAGGATTCCAATTGCATGGTTTCATTGTAGGCCTGCACGATAAGCGGGTTGGGGTCAAATGTTCGGCTTCCATCCACATAAGGAAGTGAAAATTCTATGGGTGATACTTCTTGGTCTTGTATAGGTACTGCCATAGAACACCCCGACAAGAACCATTCTCGATCTTCAAAGCCAAACATACGATTTAGCTTCTCTCTATCTATCGTGTAAATCATCTGTACAGCAGCAGGCCTGAGTAGCGCAGAGGCTTCTATACTGCCCAAAAGATGTCCTGCATCCAAAAGACAATATCTGAATGCACGATTTTTATATTTCCACGAAGAACGGAAATAGACCGCTGAGACCAAAAACAGATACCCCTTCATCGCTGTTTTATCCCCAAAATAGGGTTCTAACCCTTCATTATCGGTAATACATTGAAGTAGTGTCAAAGAGGAGGAACGCACTTCATAATGGTAGATGCCATCTTCTATACCCTCTACACCTCGTGCCTGAAAATAAAGTTCATTGGGATAGAGTGCTCCTGCAGAAGGGTTGATACGAAGATAATACTCTCCGCTTGGATAACTTTTCTTTGCCGTCAATCCTGCGATATGATATAAAAAATTGTCCTCTTCTTTTTCAAGATCCAGTTTTCGTTTTTGATAATGCTCTGGATAGTTTTTATAGGTGCTGGGTTGGTCTTCCCAGGAGAGTCTATTAGGATTGGTTCGTACAGAGTTATAAGAATGTTTTGTGGTACTATGATACCAGAACATCAAAAACCTCAACATGTCTGATTTTCAAAGACTCTATCTTTTGACAGGCCTCTTTAAAGAGTACTGCATGTTCAATGCCCTCTGTACTCAAATGCTTATGTCTCTCAAAAGAGGCAATGACTTTTTGCGCTTTTTTTTTCATATCTTTGCGGTTACGTTTGATATGTTCAAATGTAATTGCACCATTGATCAACCCTTTAGCTAAATTAGCAAGAGGATGTTTACCAAGTCTTAGTGGATGCCACGCTTCCTCCAGCACTTCATGTGCTTCAAAATACTCTTCTTCATCAAGTAATACAAGGTACGATTTGAGTGCACCCTCTAGATCATTATTCATTTTCAACATTATTTACTTCAACTCTTTTTCTATGTATTTTGTCGACGCTGTAATATTTGTATTGTAAATAAAACAGCTATTAACCTTATAGGCAAGATACTTGTCACTCTCTTCGGATTTGCTTAAAACAAATGGATTATTCTCACATTTTGTCCTATTTCGTGTATAATAGATCCAATATACCATAAAAAGTAGCCAGGTATGACGAGCATTAAAATTCAGTAGAGGGAGGCACTAAATGCCGAGTCTTACACAAGAAGAAAGAAATGATCTCAAAGAGTATATAGAGACAAGTATCCATACGCTTAAAGAACAGATAGCCATACTTGAAGAGAAAGTAAAACCCATTGCTCCAGACTGTTCATTGGGGAGACTCACACGTCTAGAAGCCATGGGGGAACAACATGTCAACAACAAGATCATGGATGAATCAAAACTGCGCCTTGCAAGGCTTACGAATGCCCTTTTACGTATAGACAAGCCTATGTTTGGTATTTGCATCGAGTGCGAAGAACCCATAAGTATAGGACGTATGCGCATACGTCCTGAGAGTATACGATGTGTCGAGTGTGCTAATAACCTATAAACTTTCTATATTCCCAACAACCTTACCTACAATCGTTACTTCATCAGGAGCAACCGCCTGTGGTGGGTACATATTGTTATCAGAGATAAGCTCTATCATCCCATCAGCACGTTGTTGAATACGTTTAATGAACAATCCGCCTGTGGTTGAAGCAATAAAAATGCCATTTTTATTAACGTTTGTTTGTGTTCTATCTATAAAAACAATGCT
>JBFEKK010000198.1:0-2432 GCA_041552675.1 Sulfurovum sp. | reverse complement strand
TAAAGAAGTTGCAATGCATGCAGCTGCAATGTCACCGAAAACACTTTCTTTTAAAGATTTTGATCCTGCATTCGTAGCAGAAGAGACTCAAGGTAGAATCATTGCTATCGAAAAAGAGAATGAAGAACTTACTAGACTTGGCAAAACACTTAAGAACATTCCTCAGTATATCTCTATGAGCCAATTGACTGATGAAGTAATGGCTGCAGCTGAAGCACTACTCAAAGAAGAGCTTAAAGCGGAAGGTAAACCTGAAAAGATCTGGGACAGAATCCTTCCAGGTAAGATCGAAAGATTTATCTCAGACAACACAACACTTGACCAAGAACTATGTCTTCTTGATCAGAAATTTGTAATGGATGACAGCAAAACAGTTCTTGAATATGTTCAAGAAAAAGCAAAATCGGCTGGTGGTTCAGCTGAAATCGTACATTTTGTAAGACTAGAAGTAGGTGAAGGAATTGAGGTAGCAGAAGAAGATTTTGCTGCTGAAGTTGCTGCACAAATGGGATAAGGGTCTTCCCTTATTCTTTTTTTTCTGTCCAAGCTATCAGCTTGAACAGAGTCTTTCATATTTTTTCCTCTTTCTCTCAATATACCCATCACATTTTTATGTTAAAATATGCCATGAAGTGGAACGAAATCCACACTTGCAAAATAGTTTAAAGGCAACAGATGTCCCAATTTTTATTGGAAGCGCAAAATATTTCCCACGGTTTTGATACCCTTTTATTTCACGATGTAAACTTTTCTTTAAAGCCATCACAAAGTGCGGCGATCATTGGTCGAAGCGGCTGCGGAAAGTCTACACTTTTACATATATTTTCAACTTTTATCAGACCTGATACAGGCAGTGTAACACTGTTAGGGAAAGATCTTTACACGCTTGATGATAAGGCTATTGAAGCCTTACGTCGTTATGATATAGGGATCATCTTTCAGTTCCATTACCTGTTTAAAGGTATGAGTGCACTGGAAAACATTGAAGTAGCCAGCATGTTAAGTGCTGAGAAAATAGATGATGCCATACTTGAAAAACTAGAGATCAAAGAACTGATGAAACAAAAGATAGGTGAACTCTCAGGAGGACAACAACAGCGTGTTTCTGTCGCAAGGGTATTGAGTAAAAAGCCTCGTATCATTTTTGCCGATGAACCTACAGGGAATTTGGATAAGGAGACAGCCGAACTTGTGATGGATGTACTGTTAGATTACATTAAAGAGACAGGTGCAGGGCTTTTGCTGGTAACCCATGATGATAGTATGGAAGCGCGTTGTGATGTTGCGTATAAGATCGAAGATAAAATACTCAAGGAGAAAGTATGAAAATAGATTTAATGAATGTACTCTATACTACCTCTATGGTGCTTTTGGCTTTTGTCACAGCCATAGTGATCACAAAAACGATTTCTAAATATACGCAAAAAAAGGATAAGGAACAAAAGTAGCAAGAACTTTTGTATCTATCTTGCTTGCGTGATAAGTACACCCTCTAACATTTTGTCTATATCTCCATCAAGTATGGCATCTACATTGGTAAAGGCCTGGTTGGATCTTGTGTCTTTGACTTGTTGATAGGGTTGCATGACATAAGAACGTATCTGATGCCCCCAACCTATGTCTGATTTTTCCACACCATCTAAGACAGCTTGTTTTTTAGCCATCTCATACTCATAAAGACGGGATTTTAGCATCTTCATGGCTGCAGCTTTATTTTTATGCTGGCTTCTGTCATTTTGACACTGTACGATGATATTTGTAGGTATATGCGTAAGGCGGATGGCTGATTCCGTTTTGTTGACATGTTGCCCGCCTGCGCCCGAGGCACGGTAGGTATCTACACGCAAATCTTTGTCTTCGATGGTAATGTCTATGTCATCATCTATTTCCGGTGAAACCATCACTGAAGAAAATGAAGTGTGGCGTTTGGCATTAGAATCAAAAGGAGAGATACGTACAAGTCTGTGGATACCATTCTCCACTTTGAGGTATCCATAGGCATTTTCACCCTTGATGATGAAAGAGACATCTTTGATACCTGCTTCTTCTCCAGCCTGATAGTCAAGTCCTTCAACTTTAAAGCCATGCCTCTCTGCCCAACGCAGATACATGCGGTAGAGCATGCTGGCCCAGTCCTGTGATTCCGTACCCCCTGCACCTGGATGTATAGAGACGATGGCATTGGCACCGTCATGTTCCCCACTGAGCATCATCTGTACTTCCAGTGCATTGGTACTTTCCTGTAAGCTTTCTGCATCTTCATAGAGCATTTCCAAGGTCTCTTCATCATGCTCTGCTTTAGAAAGTTCAAAATACTCACTGGCATCATGCACTGCATCATAGGCATTGTTATAGGTAGCCAAGATACGTTCAGCTTTGGTTTTTTCCTGAGAGATCTTTCCTGCTTTGGTCGCATCGTTCCAAAAATCAGG